>NZ_JACOOZ010000005.1:0-245791 GCF_014287775.1 Eubacterium segne | reverse complement strand
AAAAGAAGAGGGAATAAGCAATATAATAGAGGAAAATGGTGTGAAAGAGTAAATTCCGTTTATGTAAAAGTAAATTCCACTGTACAGTGGGAGAGTGGAATTTAAAATTTCATTTTAGGCGTTAAAAAATGATGAAAGATATGTCTATGGAAATGAATTAATTAGTGTTACAATGAATTCAGGCAAATACACGTCAATTTCCGGAATGCTTAATAAGGGTGCTTTCAGTAGTTTGTTTGGAAAACTGTTGAAACCATTAAGAAGTACCGAAAACTCATATGTTCATACTGACCGTTTGGGAAGCATTACTAATATAAAAAACAAAAAAGGAAGTGATATTTCCAATTCACAGTATGATGTATGGGGAAATGTAACAACAAATATCAGTAGTTCACTCAGCAGTGCCTACAGTGATGTGGTTGAAAGATTAAGCAGACATTATACAACATATTCATATGATGACATTACTGATAAATACTACGCATGTGACAGAACATATGACAGTGCAGTAAAACGTTTTACAACAAGAGATGCCGTCAAAGGAGATATTAGAAATGCATCAACGCTTAATGCGTACATATATGTATTAAATAATCCTCTTAAATATATCGATCCCATGGGGCAGTCACCGGTTTCAGCCATAGGTGACTGGGCATCCTCCGTTGGCAGCACGGTTGGAAATGCATTAGGTGCTGTGAAAAACACGGTTGGAAGCGTAATGAATTCCATTGGAAATGCCTTTAAGGGTGCAGCTGATTCTGCATGGAGTGTCATTTCGGACATTAAGGATTCGATTACAAACTTTTCGCCGTCACAGTTTTTGAAGGATGCCCGGGACAGCATTGCCGGTGTGGTTGGAACATTTCAACAGTCGGTAAGCAGTTTCTTTGAAGCAATGTCCGGTTCAGGCATTTCATATAACGAAGGCAGCACCGATACAGGAATACCTGCATGGGGTAAAATTGCTCTCGGTATAACCGGTGCTGCAATTGCCATAGGAATACTTGCAGGTACAATGGGTGGAATGGCCGCGGCTGTATCTGTGGGAAGTGAGTTATTGTTGGGTTCGCTGTTAGGTGGTGCAACTGATGCGGCTATTTCTCTAGCCTGCGGGGAACGTGATACTAATGAACTTCTACATGATTTTGCAGATGGTGCTATAGATGGCTTTATGTTTACGGGAATCTTTGCACCTATAGGAGCTGCCGGTGCTGTAAGCAGATATGCGAAGAATGCCGAAGGCTTTGTAAGTAAGGGAAGTATAAGCAAGGCTGGATATGGTGCTGAGAGTGGTAGAAATTCAAAGTATTATAATCCAGATGGAAGTCCTATATGGCCACCTAATAGAGGATTTGATGGAAATCCAACAAAAGTCACATTAGAACCTGGTACTTTAATCGATAGATATGGATATGATGGTGGAACGTTTGTTTCGCCGAAAGGAATATCATATACGGAGAGATCATTACCAATAGGGACAGACCAGAAGCCGTATACAGTCTTTGAAGTTGTTAAGTCAGTTGACGTACAAGCTGGAAAAATAGCTCCGTGGTTTGGTGAAAACGGAGGAGGAATTCAATATGAATTTAGTCAAAAAATATCAGATTTATTAGAACAAGGAATATTACGAAAGGTGCAAAATTAATATGAATAAACAAGAATTGGAAGAAGTATTATTGCTAAATAAAGTTCCAAAAGACTTATATTCTCTTTCAGGAGGTTTGCCTAACGAATCATATTGTTTGGAGAAGAAAAAAAGTCGATGGCATGTATACTATAGCGAAAGAGGAATAAAGACTAGTGTAGGATTTTTTGAGAATGAAGAAGCAGCATGCGAGTGTTTGTTAAAAGAAATCAGAAAAATAGTAAGTATAGACTAGTAACGTTTTAACAATAAGTATATTTGAACTGAATATTGTTGCTTCAAAGATACAGATCTCATTTTTTATGGAACTTAGTGCTATGGAGACAATACATTTGAAATCATCAAGTCCAATGCAGTTTTTTATCGATTTACTCTGCGGTAGCCTTGCCATGCTGTGTTATTTACCTGGTGATGTGAAGGTTGTAGTTAATGATATTAATGGAAATCTTACTAAGTTTTTTCATTTGTCAGTAAGCAGTTCCTTTGAAGCTATGACAGGTTCATGTATTTCATATAATGAGGGTAATACCGATACAGGAATACCTGCATGGGGTAAAATTGCTCTTGGCATAACCGGTGCTGCAATTGCCATAGGAATACTTGCAGGTACAATGGGAGGAATGGCCGCAGTTGTATCTGTAGGAAGTGAATTATTGTTGGGTTCACTGTTGGGAGGTGTAACTGACGCAGCCATATCACTCGCCTGTGGGGAACGGGACACCAATGAACTTTTACATGATTTTGCGGATGGCGCCATAGACGGCTTCATGTTTACGGGAATCTTTGCACCTATAGGAGCTGCCGGTGCTGTGAGCAGATATGCTAAGAATGCCGAAGGCTTTGTAAGTAAGGGAAGTGTGAGCAGGGTCGGATATGGTGCTGAGAGTGGTAATAGAAGTAAATTTAAAGATGTTTTTGATTTGGCAGATAACTATAATTTGAGTGATGATACTTTCAATAATCACATTGTAGATAGGCATGGACCTAATTCTTTATATAGTAATAAATCACATTTTAATGCTGATTTTGATATTAAAAATGGAATTGATAGTACATTGAAGGGAGACAATTTTATTATTAAATCAAACACTGCTGGAAGAGATGGATATATTTTTGAACAAACATTCACTAATCCGATAGGAACAAATAGTAAGGGAAAGCCATTATATACAATTAAAGTGGTTATTGATGGGTTTGGAAATGTAGTTACTGCGTTTCCCAAAAAATAGGAGATTTTTATTATGAATTTTTATATAGGTAACTCAATAGATGAGATTAAGGAACAGGATTATAATGTAGAATTTAGTGACGAGTTAATTGATTTTATCTATAAATTAAACCAGGAAGTATCATTTGATATGCACCAATTGTGTGAGATTAATCCTTACACTGATATGGAAATATCTAAAAATGATTTAATGCAGATAATCCAAATATGTAAGTATATTTTAGATAACAAATTACTTTATGATTATGATGAACCAGATGAAGGAAATCAGATGCTGAAAGATTTAGTGGAACTTGCCCAAAAAGCATTATTAAAAAAATTAGGACTAATTTCTATAGGAGACTAGGGCTATCATGTTAATTAGTAGAAGTTAGCATAATTTTACTAATCTTCATATGCGAACCAACATTGCAGATTCAATATGCTGATGTAACGCACTCTTTGTAACAGATTGCTGCGAAAGGGTGCGTTTTTCTGTGGGAGTTTATTGTAAACAGCAAGTCTTTTTTATAAAATTCAGTCTTACAAGCGGTATTTCAGTCACAAAAATTGGTCAAAAAAAGCGGTAATACATTTCAAGATTTTCTTCATTATACTGGTAATTTTAAGAGATACTTTTTTGCATATTTAAATCGTTGTACTTAGACCAAAATGTCAGACAAAGTTTTCGGACTATGCTTCAAAGACATACAATAATTATGGCAAAATTGAAACCTCCATCAGTCAGCAGGGAAACATGGTAACAAAGACAGGTTAACAAAAATAACCACAAAAAAATGATGAAAGATATGCCTATGGGAATTGGTTAATTAGTGTTACAATGAACTCAATCAAATACATTTTAGTTTCAGGAATGCTCAACAGGGGTGCCTTTGGCAGTCTGTTTGGTAAACTGATGAAACCATTACGAATTACCGAAAACGCGTATGTTCACACTGACCGTCTGGGAAGCATTACCAACATTAAAAATAAAAAGGGAAGTGACATGTCCAATTCATGGTATGATGCATGGGAAAATGTGACAACAAATATCAGCAGTTCACTCAGCAGTGCCTACAGTGACATGGTTGAAAATTTAAGCAGGCATTATACAACATATTTATATGATGACATTACTGATAAATACTACGCATCTGACAGAACATATGACAGTGCAGTAAAACGTTTTACAACAAGAGATGCCGTCAAAGGAGATATTAGAAATGCATCAATGCTTAATGCGTACATATATGTATTAAATAATCCTCTTAAATATATCGATCCCATGGGGCAGTCACCGGTTTCAGCCATAGGTGACTGGGCATCCTCCGTTGGCAGCACGGTTGGAAATGCATTAGGTGCTGTGAAAAACACGGTTGGAAGCGTAATGAATTCCATTGGAAATGCCTTTAAGGGTGCAGCTGATTCTGCATGGAGTGTCATTTCGGACATTAAGGATTCGATTACAAACTTTTCACCGTCACAGTTTTTGAAGGATGCCCGCGACAGCATTGCCGGTGTGGTTGGAACCTTTCAACAGTCAGTAAGCAGTTTCTTTGAAGCAATGTCCGGTTCAGGCATTTCATATAACGAAGGCAGCACCGATACCGGAATACCTGCATGGGGTAAAATTGCACTGGGGATAACCGGTGCCGCGATTGCCATAGGAATACTTGCAGGTACAATGGGAGGAATGGCCGCAGCTGTATCTGTAGGAAGTGAATTATTGTTGGGTTCGCTGTTAGGTGGTGCAACTGATGCGGCTATATCTCTTGCCTGCGGGGAACGTGATACTAATGAACTTTTACATGATTTGGCAGATGGTGCTATAGATGGCTTTATGTTTACGGGAATCTTTGCACCTATAGGAGCTGCCGGTGCTGTGAGCAGATATGCGAAGAATGCCGAAGGCTTTGTAAGTAAGGGAAGTATAAGTAAGGCTGGATATGGTGCTGAGAGTGGTAGTAGGACCAAAGCGACTTTTGTCTCTGATGAAAAATTATTATCGCATTTTTATAAACATGGTGGTGAGTTTAAAGGGGCATTTAATTCTGCTGAAGAGTACTTACAAGGTGCACAAAATGTAATGCAAAATGGATACAAAGTTGAATACGTGTATAAAGGTGGAACGAGAACAGGATATGTTCAGTTTATGGGGAATAACAGTAAGGGAAATGCAAAGTTTGCTTTTGTTGGCACCAATAATGAAGGCTATATTACCACGTTCCATACTGAAAGTGGAAAAACATTTTGGAAGATGTTGAACGGAGTAAATAATCCTGTTATTAATCCTAAATAAAATAATAAGAAAGGTAATGCATATGAAATATAATTGCAAAATAATAAATATTGTCGATGATGAAGTTACAGTTAGAATCGGAGATGTATATATCACAGGATTTGTTAATTGTGGAACTATTAAAGAAATAGGTCAGGAGGCAACAGTTGAGATACTATTATATGATGACTTAGAAATTACGCAGTGTGATGAAAAAAAAGTAAGCATCGAGAGAAAAAAACAGAGCTTTGCGTATTCGATTTTTGGTACGTTGGATATTGCTAAGGGAATTTTGAAATCCGTAATCAATTTTGAAATAGACGAAGAAGAATTATATAATTATGGCTATTTAGATGGTAAACAGGTACAAGTGGATGTATTAAGAATTGATTTGGATTTTGAATAATTAAAAAACATTAGTAGGTTAAAAGGTTGGCTAAGGAGACAATCATATGAATGATACAATCGTTGAATTATCAAATATAGAAATACATGAGCATTGTATGTTGAATAGAATTACTGGAGAAAGGGAATACAATAATTAAAAAAAGCAAATGCCGTATTTTACAGGGTTATATTTCAAAGATGAGAATGTTTTTTTTGCATTATATCCTACAGAGAATGGACCAGTAATGTATTATGAAGGTAAAGAATATCCGTTAAAGAAAGATTTACATATTTATTTAACCAAAGCAGAAAAGTCAAGAGAATTTCGGATTGAAGAATATAATATTTGCATCCAATATCGTATTTCTCCATATGTAGGATTTGATGTGTGGTCAGATGAGAAGGATGTTGATTTGTTTTATCAGATTGAACAATCGTATAAAAATCATGAATATTATAAAAAGTTTACAAAATAAAAATTTTTATTTAATTAAATCAAAACGGAATATTCTTCCATCAAAAGTATAGAACTCATTGTTTTCAAATTAAAAGAGATTAAATAACTAAAAAGGTATTAGAAATAAATTTTAAAGTTATTGAAGTTCCAAATTATATTTACAATCTGACAGGAACAGGAAAAAGATGAATGTTTATGCTTGGAAAAAATTCAGGATAGGTGGTCTGTTTATTATTTGGAAAGAGGTATCAAAATAACAAATGATTTTTTTGAATCGGAAGATGATGCTTGTCAGTTTTTATATGAACAATTGATGGATTAAAATAACATAGGATGAAATAACACAAGCTCTTACAGATGCTGGTTATGATGTAACAGTAAAAGCATCTACAAGGTCAAAAAGTGGAGAACAAATTATAAAGCTAAACAACCCAGGCGGAGGAAAAAATATTTCTCAAGTACAAGTTTTGCCAGGTGGTGGAAGACATGGATGCAATCCGTATGTAAAAATAAGTACTACATACCAAAGTATAATAAAAATAATCGATGGTTCAGAAAGTCTCTACAAAACAAACGGAAAAGAAAATGCAACAATTATTTTTCAGGAGGTAACTAATATGCTATTAGACATTACTGCTCCAATTATACCCTTTAAGGGATTTGGAGAAATAAAATTATATAGTACAAGAGATGAACTGAGTGATTTATTATCATTAAATAATGTTGAAGCTATGGTAATTAATGAAAATTGGATTCGATATGATATTCAAAATAGTGTTGAATTATTCTTTCATCTTGGAAATAATAAATTATTTCGAATAATAACACTGGATAACTATAAGGGAAGGTTATTTGAAAAGATAGGAGTCGGAACTACAGAACAAAAAATGTTAGAAATTGAACCATCATTTGTTTATAATGAATTTGAAGAAGTATGGGAGTCTGACAAAGGTGTGTTTATAGAAATGGATGCTGAAACCAATAGGGTTAGATGGATTTCCGTATACATACCAGAATTAGATTTAGAAAACTTTGAAGAATGTAACTGGTAATATAATTTAATTATGCTTATACTTTAGGGCTCAAAAGTAAAAAATAATCCTACTGAACTAACAATTGCCGAAAACATTAATATTAATGTGATTATAGTATGATACAATTCTGTATAGGAATTGATTAATGAGAGCAAGATTTGACTTTGAGTGCACTTAAGGACAATCAAAATCAAAGCCTCATATTTTGAAGCAATGACAGGTTCAGGTATTTCATATAATGAGGGTAATACCGATACAGGAATACCTGCATGGGGTAAAATTGCTCTTGGCATAACCGGTGCCGCAATTGCCATAGGAATACTTGCAGGTACAATGGGAGGAATGGCTGCAGCCGTATCCGTTGGAAGTGAGTTACTGCTTGGTTCACTGTTAGGTGGTGCAACTGATGCGGCTATTTCCCTTGCTTGTGGGGAACGTGATACTAATGAACTTCTACATGATTTTGCAGATGGTGCCATAGATGGCTTTATGTTTACGGGAATCTTTGCACCTATAGGAGCTGCCGGTGCTGTAAGCAGATATGCTAAGAATGCCGAAGGCTTTGTAAGTAAGGGAAGTATAAGCAAGGGAAGTATAAGCAAGGCTGGATATGGCGTTGAGAGTGGTATAAACTATAAAAATTATAAATTGAGCCTGACAAAAAAAGAACCAATGAATGGTTGTCAGCACTCAGGCTCCAATTGCCGTCAGCTACAACCAAATATGGTTCCGTAAATAAGATAACAAATGAATATCAAAATGTCAAACCAAAGCTTCAAAATTCATTTCGATTTTCTGGCATTCTGTTTTCATATGTGGTAAAATAGGCTGAAATGTTTTGAGGATATTAATATGTTGCTTAATGAATTAAAAGGAATAGGTCAGAAAACTGAAAATTTGTTTGAAAAAGTAGGTGTATCCAGTGTTGAAGACTTACTGGAGTATTATCCCAGATATTACGATGTTTATGAGGAACCTGTAATTGTCCGTAAATTAGATTGTGACAGGACTCAGGCGGTTAAAGCAACAGTTGTAAGGGATGTTGCAGTGAAAAAAGTCCGTAATTTGCAAATTGTTACAGCTTATCTTAGAGATAGTGAAGGATACGGAATTAAAGCTATCTGGTTTAATTCACCATATTTAAGAAGTAAATTAAAAAATGGTGACGTGTATATTTTTAGGGGATTTGTAAGAGAATCTAAAGGTAGTTTTGAAATAGAGCAGCCAAAAATCTTTACAATAAAAGAATACACTTCAAAAATGGGAAAAATGCAGCCGGTTTATCCTCTTACTCACGGTCTGACAAATACTTTAGTTCAAAAATCTGTTGCACAGGCACTTAATATTATTGACATAAAAGAAAATCTTCCTGTGTCGGTTATAGAGAAATATTCTTTAGAAGATAGAAGGGTGGCTATTAAAAATATTCATTTTCCAAAAAACATGAAAGAACTTTCTACAGCAAGAAAAAGACTGGTATTTGACGAATTTTTTGAATTTATTAATACTCTTAGGAATTTAAAAGATAACAATAAAAATGAAAAAAATGAATATATTTTAGAAGAACCTGATAAGGTTAAAAATTTAATAAAAAATCTTCCCTATAATCTCACATCTGCACAACTTCGCACATGGGAGGAAATAAAAAAAGATATCTCATCTCCTAAAGTTATGAACAGGTTAATTCAGGGAGATGTTGGATCCGGTAAAACGATAGTTGCTTTTTTAGCATTAATAACTGCTGCATTAAACGGATATCAGGGGGCAATTATGGCACCTACGGAAGTTCTTGCAAGACAGCATTTTGAACAGCTAAAAGAAACATTAGAAAAAAATAATATTGATTTGTGTCCTGTTATACTTGTAGGCTCCATGACGGTTAAAGAAAAAAGGATGGTTTATCAGGATATTGAAAGTGGCACGGCAGACGTTATAATAGGAACCCATGCTCTTATCCAAGATAAAGTTAAATATAAAAACCTAGCCCTTGTAGTTACTGATGAGCAGCATAGATTTGGAGTAAGACAACGTGAAGCAATTTCCGGGAAAGGAAGCAGACCTCATACAATAGTTATGAGTGCAACACCTATTCCAAGAACCCTTGCCATTATAATGTATGGCGACCTTGATATTTCAATAATTGATGAATTGCCTGCTGGAAGGCGACCTATAGCCAACTGTGTTGTCGGCAAAGATTACAGATATAACGCCTATAATTTTATTGAAAAGCAAGTTGCACAGGGACGTCAGGTTTACATTATATGTCCTACGGTAGAATACAGCGAAGCTGTAGAAGGTGAAAATGTTATTGAATATGCCGATAAGCTTAAGCAGATATTTCCACCGGCAATTAATGTATCTTTTTTGCATGGAAGAATGAAACCTGCTGAAAAAAATGATATAATGGAGAAGTTCTCAAAAAATGAAATACAGGTTTTAGTTTCAACCACTGTTGTGGAGGTTGGTGTTAATGTTCCCAATGCCACGGTTATGATGGTTGAAAATGCAGAACGTTTTGGATTAGCCCAGCTGCATCAGCTTAGGGGCCGTGTAGGAAGAGGAAAGTTTCAATCCTACTGTATTTTTATAAATGGCAGCGAAAAGAAGGAAGCAAAAGACCGCCTTGAAATATTAAATAAATCTAACGACGGATTTTTTATTGCAAATGAAGATTTGAAGTTAAGGGGGCCGGGTGATTTTTTCGGTGTCAGACAAAGTGGTGATTTTGAATTTAAAATCGGCGATATTATGAATGATGCTGATACTTTAAAAAAAGCTGCTGATGCAATTAATTTAATTGAATCCGGCGAATTGTATGTATCAGATGAGGAAATGGAAATGATGAATACATCAAAAATTTCATCAATTAATATATAAATTTGAGAGGAGTATAGTACATTAGTTATGGATATAGTAGTTTTATGTGGAGGAAACAGTACAGAAAGAGAAGTTTCAATAAGCTCAGGATATAATGTTTGTCAGGCACTTCGTGAAAAAAATCACAATGCTATTTTGATGGATGTTTTCTTTGGAATGGATAATTGTGATATTTTTGAAACCTCAAAAAACACATATGATGTTACAAAAGAAAAAGATTACATAAAAAGCCTTTCTACAAAAGTTAAAGAAACTGAAGGAAAAAGAAAAAGCTTCTTTGGAAATAATGTAATTGAAATATGTAAAAAAGCTGACATTGTATTTCTTGCCTTACATGGAAAAAACGGTGAAGACGGAAAATGTCAGGCAGCCTTTGATTTATATGGAATTAAATACACCGGTTCAGGACATTTAGCCAGTGCCATGGGAATGGATAAAGCAGTTACAAAACAGATTTTTATGTCAAAAGGTGTTCCAACAGCTAAAAGTGTCTGGGTGAAAAAAGGTGAAGATACAGACCTCAACCCCTTAAATATGTCACTTCCTCTTGTAGTTAAAGCCTGCAACGGTGGCTCAAGTGTTGGTGTGGTTTTAGTAAAAGACGAAAAAGATTACCAAAATGCCGTGGAAGAATGTTTCAAATATGATAACGAAATATTAATTGAAGATTTTATAGAAGGACGGGAATTTTCCATTGGAGTTTTAAATGGAAAGGCATTACCTATTGTGGAAATTATACCAAGAGAAGGATGGTATGACTATGAAAACAAATATAAAGATGGTGCCACAACTCATGTTTGTCCTGCTAATTTAGGCGATGAACTTACAGAGAAAATGCAGCAGGTAGCTGTTGATGCCTGTGATGCAATTGGTTGTTCGCTATGTTCAAGAGCAGACGTTATGATGGATAAAGCCGGAAATATGTTTTGCTTAGAAGTAAATACATTACCGGGTATGACTTCCACAAGTCTTATTCCTGATGAGGCAAGGGCAATAGGTGTGGATTATCCGTCTCTTTGTAATAAAATAGTAGAATTGTCGTTAAACAAATATAAATAATGTTGATTGGAGCAAATAAATGAGTTTAAAAAATATGACACTGGAAAACATTGCTAAAGCCTGCAATGGAATATACATAGGAGATGAAAGTCTTAAACAAACTGAAATTACAGGTGTTGAAAAAGACAGCCGTTTAATAGAAGAAGGATATTTGTATCTTCCTTTTGTGGGGGCAAAGGTTGACGGACATGACTTTATTCCACAGGTATTTGAAAAAGGTGCATTATGCACTTTATCTGAAAAAAAATTGGATATCAACAAGCCATACATACTGGTTAAATCTGTTGCTGATGCCCTAAAGGCAATTGCTGAATTTTACAGAGAACAGCTTTCATGTAAAATCATAGGAATTACAGGTAGTGTAGGAAAAACCAGCACTAAAGAAATCATTGCTTCCGTTTTAAGTGAAAAATATCAGGTTTTAAAAACTGAGGGCAACTATAACAATGAAATCGGAATGCCACTTACCATGTTAAAAATACGTGATAATCATCAGATAGCCGTTATAGAAATGGGAATCAGTGACTTTGGTGAAATGCACCGTCTTGCTAATATTTCAAAGCCGGATGTATGCGTAATTACTAATATTGGAACATGCCATTTGGAAAATTTAGGAGACAGAGATGGTGTATTCAGAGCTAAAACAGAAATGTTTGAACACGCACAAAAAGATTGTTTTGTAGTTTTAAATGGTGATGATGACAAATTAATTAATGTAAAAGAAGTAAACGGACATGAACCAATGTTTTTCGGCATAAATACAAAGCAGAATGTGGGAATTGTTTCTCACACATCAAAAGGCGTTATGGGAACAGAAGTAGAAATCAAATACTTTGATAAAACCTTTACAACACTGATTCCAATTCCGGGATTTCACATGATTTATAATGCCTTAGCAGCTACCTGCATAGGTGTTCATTTTGGAATGAGTTTTTCAGAAATAGATTCCGGCATTAGAAAGCTTAAGGCAATAAACGGCCGAAATAACATCTTTAACGTAAACAATATAACAGTAATAGATGACTGTTACAATGCCAATCCCATGTCAATGAAAGCATCTCTTAATGTTTTATCAGAAGCAGATGGCAGAAAGGTAGCTATCTTAGGTAATATGTATGAGTTAGGAGACAATGAAGCAGAACTTCATAGACAGGTAGGAGAAGAAGCTGCCCGATTAAAAATAGATGAAGTTATATGTATTGGTGATTTGGCACAAAACATAGCTGATGCTGCAAAAAACGGATGCAACATAGTTTATCATTTTAATAATAAACAGGACTTTGAGTCAAATATCAGTGAGTATATCAAACCCGGAGATACAGTTTTAATTAAAGCTTCAAACGGAATGAAATTTACTACAATAGTTAATCTTATAAAAGAGACTTTTTAAATTATTATATTTTGAAAAAAATGTCAGATTAACAACAACTTACCAGTTTATTAATCTCTTTTCTTCACATAATACTAGTGTAACAAAAATTCAATTGAAGGTTGGTTACAATTTTTAAATATCTGGTTGTGAAAATGGAGGTAATTGAAATGAGTAATTCAAACAACGTAAATGTTCCAGAAGCAAAGAGTGCAATGAACAGATTTAAAATGGAATGCGCATCAGAAGTAGGTGTACAGCTTACAGACGGTTATAACGGAAACTTAACATCTGCACAGGCAGGTTCTGTTGGTGGACAGATGGTTAAGAAGATGATTGAAGCTCAGGAAAAACAGATGAGTGGTAAATAATCATTTTCTATCGTTTAAAAACAGCAGGGAGGTTCACTAAATGTGAACCTCCTTACTTAGTTATATCTATTTATTTTTCATGAATTTAATAATATCTAAAACATATGAATATATGTTTTCATCATTTAAAACTGAAGGTTTGATGACTCCTGTTTTAGATTTGTAATCCTCTCTTAAAACCTGTGGAAAACAATCATTATCTAAAGAATACACCGGTAAAAACTCCCCTGAAAATTTCTCGTAACATGTAGAAGCTGACGCTTGTTTTCTGTAGTTTTTATCCACAAAAGAAGCAATACTTTTATGAATTGCCTTATCCTCTAAAGGCAGATAATAGTAATCCTTCGAATTGGAAAAAAAATACTTAAAGGTTCCATTTATGATTTTAACGGTTATATATCCTCTATCATCTATGGCAGAAAAATGAAGGTAATCTTTGTTATATATAATTTTTAGCGGAATCCTGTTTTCAAATGAAATATTAATTCTTAATTCTTTTTCTATGTCCCCTTCAACATTTGTATATTCGTTAATGGAATATTCCTGAATATGAAATTTCCCATCAAACACATCTTTTACAGATAAAAGGGATATTAATTTTCCCATATTAATAACATCTTCACGATTATGTAGCAGAAGGGGGAAAATAAGCCTATCATCTTTTGATTCTACATAATGCTTAAAGATCTCTACTAAATCCCCACCTGAAAAAGGATCAGTACGTTTTATGTTTAATGCTTTTTCAAAGGTTTTCTGCTTTTGGTTTTCCAGATTTAATATATGATTTAATTTCGACAGAGGTTTATAAATATCTATGCTGTTAAATCTGTCAAAATCAAAGTCTAAGTTGTATTTCTCACCTCTTTCTTTAACAAAAGGAATATCAAAAGCATTTCCATTAAAATGAATAATGGTGTTAAATCCCTTTAAAAATTTGTGGAACGCCATAAGAACATTTGCCTCATCATTAAAATTCTCAGCCAGCCACTGGGCATACATTAATTCATTATTAGAAAAATACATACAGCCTATTAAATAAACATTACAGTATTTTCTTGAAAATCCCGTTGTTTCAATATCAAAAAATATTGTTTTATCAGGATTTGCAATCGTTGAAACCGGGTAGTCAATTTTTATATTTGCTTTATCTCTTATTACTAACATAAGCATATTTTAACATATTTTTACGTTAGTTGACAATCTAATTGCACAATGCTAAAATTACCCGTGATGTTAAAAAATATCATATGGACTTTATGTTCTGATGTAAAAATCAGCTAAGAGGGAAGCAGGTGGAAATCCTGCACGGTCCCGCCACTGTAAGCACGGAATTTTTATTCGCATATTTATGCGGCATGTTATTCATGTATGATTTTTAATCGCCACTGGGCAACCGGGAAGGTAAATAAAAGTGATGATGTGTAAGCCAGGAGACCTGCATAGAGTTTGGAGTTATATCACGGGGAATTGATAAAGGGCTTCTATTGCAAAAAGGCTTTATTTTGTTGCCTTTATTTTGCATATATAAGATTTATCGCACCCCTAGAGCATACGCTTTAGGGCTTTTTTCGTGTTACTCTTACTATTTTACTAATTGAAGGAGAACGAAAATGAGACGAAACAACACAACCAAAAAGGTTATTTCAATTGCTCTTACCATTGCATTAGCATTTTCAAATGTAAGTATAACTTACACCAAAGCTGATGATACATCAAATGTAATTGAAATATCAGACGCCACTCAGTGGGCCAAAATCGGCAAGGATGCTGAATATCCATTAGATGGAAATTACATTCTTACTAGTGACATTGAAAATGTTACTGAAACAATAGGTCAGGGTGATAATACTTTACCTGATGCTTTTACGGGAACAATTGACGGTGACGGACATAGCGTAACATTAGATATTAACGCTCAGAAAACTTATCAGGGATTAATCGGTCAGACTAATGGTGCCACAATTAAAAACCTTGTAGTTAAGGGAAATGTTACATCAACTCTTGGATTTGATGCAGGTATTGTGGCTAAAGCAGTTAATACAACCATTACAAATTGTGGTAACGAAGCAACTATAAATGTTACAAACAAAAAAGCGAAAAACATTGCCGGAATCACAGGATATTCTGAAAATACAACCATTACAAACAGTTATAATGCAGGTGACATTACCGGTGGAGCAAGAGTTTCAGGTATAACAGGTGAAATTAAAACATACACATCAATTGACAACTGCTATAACACAGGAAGTGTTACTACAACAGCAACCAAAACAATATATTCAGGTGGATTAGTCGGTTATGGATATGGTACCACAAACAATGTATCAACAGTAAAAAACAGTTATACAACCGGTGTGGTTACGGAAAAAACTCAAAATGGTGCAGTTATAGGATATATTAATGCCTATGTTTCTTTTGAAAAATGCTATTATCTTGAAGGGATAAATTCAAATGTTTATGGCTTTAAAATCTCTGATGCAGATGAACCTGATGTTACAAAATTATCATCAGATGAATTAAAAGGTATTGCATCTGATTTAGGAGAAGCATTTGTAACAGACAGCAGCATAAATAATGGTTATCCTGTTTTAAAATGGCAGATTAAGGCTGCAAACACTGATGTGGAAGATAAGGCAACCCTTGATGCACTTGTAAATGAACTTCCATCAGGAGTTATTTCTCCGAAATTTAATACAGACAAAAATATTAATACATATTTATCAAATCTCATTGAATCCAAAGAAGCTTACGCCAATAAAGGCATAAAAGTATCAATAAAGAATGTTGAAAACAGATTTTCTGATGGTGCAACATACATTGATGAAGATGGAACAATACGTTATTTTTACATTAATTTATTTGATGCCGGATATGCATACAGATATATGGGACAGGCAGATGTTACATTTAATTTAACATTAAATAATGTTACAGTGGAATATGCACCAAGATGTGTTAATTTCTATTGGGATTTAGACAAGGTAAAAAAAGACCTTGAAGCAGTAAGGGATGAATACATTGATAATCAGATTTTAGACAAAAACGAAGATTTACAAAGTGTAACAGAAAACTTAATGCTTCCTGCTAATCCAAATGTCAGTCACAATGGCTCAGATAAAAATGTTAAATGGGTAAAAGTAAAGTATACATCCTCAGATAGCAGTGTAATTTCAATTAGTAACTCTGCTGAATGGGACAGTGACTTTACTAACATGTACTATACAGCAAAGGTAAATAGAAAATCAGAGGATCAAAATGTTGTTATAACAGCTGAATTTACATTTGGCAGATATAATTCAGGTGAAGATCAGGTTACTGAAACCATTAAACGTGAAATACCTGTTAAAGTTTTAGCATATAACGAAGTATTAGAGCAGACAAAGGCATTACAGGAAAAGGTTGACACATATAAAGATAATCTTTCAAATTTCACTACAGGTGGAGATATTGATTTAAGTAATGTGAAAGATGACATACAGTTAGTTATCCCTAAAAAGTTAGGTCTTGATGGTAAGTATTACGATTTCAAGGTTGAAAGCAGCGATACATCTGTAATGGAAATTTATGGCTATCGTACATACACATACAGACCACTTCCGGGAGAAGATAAAAAAACAATTACATTAACAGTAACAATTACCAACAAGGAAAATACCGATATTTCTGCTTCAACTAAGTTTGATGTAACAGTTATACCTTTAACAGAAGAAGAAATAACTAATGCTGTTAATTTTATGAATAGTGCAAAAGAAAACTTCTTTGAGTTTATAAAAAATGAAAACAGCGATGCAAATAATATTACAGGAGATTTGAAGGTATTTTACGGCATATATCAGGATGAAAATGGAAATGTTTATTCATCAAACTATGTTTCAAAGCCAGATAATAACGGAATTATTGCAAGAATTGTAAATCCGGAAGAAGAAATTCCTGACCATCAGAGATACTGGATATCATCAAACAAAAACATTATTAATGATGAGACTTTAAGGGTAACAATACCGGTTTATAATACTAAGGTTACAGTAGGTGCAGTAATTTCTCATGAAATATATGAAAATTATGCTAAAAGATATGCCGATGATCCTGTATACGGAAAAATCTTCGCACAACTTGCTAATCAGAAAGTTTTAGTAGAATTAAATGTTATAGGAGAAAAGGGTGAAGAGCCAACTACAGCAGAACCTACTACCGAAAAGCCTTCTGAAACAACTACAACATCAAAGGTTACACCAACATCTAAAGCAATTGATGGCAAATATAAGAAATTAGTTGTTAAAAAGTTTAAGGCAAAGAAAGCTAAAAAGAGTATTAAATTATCATGGCAGAAAAATAAGAAGGCAACCGGTTATCAGATTAAATACTGGACAAGCAAAAATTCAAAACATGCCAAGGTAAAACTCCTTAAAAAGAACACTATTGTTAAGTCAACAATAAAAGGAGTTAAGAAAGGCAAAAAATATATAATTATCATTCGTACATATAATGTTGTAAATGGTAAAAAGATATATGGAAAATGGTCAAAGCGAATTGTGAAAATTAAATAGTTAAAATACTTTTAGAGGGACTATCGCTAATGTGATATGTCCCTTTGTATTTTTACTTAACCCAAAATATGTTATGATTAAAATAATATTTATATTTCATCAATTATCCGTTATAGGAAAAAGCAGGAGGATTTAAGCTTTGAAAAATAAAATACTTTGGTCTTTAGATTTTATTATATATATGATATTTACATATATATATCGCTCAGACGGATTGGAATATCAACTGGCAAAGGAAGGAAGTAAATTACATAAGGTATACATACATGGTGAACCGGAATATAGTTATTTATATTACAATTCTGCAAGTCCCATGCTTTCAAAAATCAGCCTTATGGGTATGTTAGTAACAAGCCTGATATTTATTGGATATGGAACATACTTATCCACTATATACATAAAAAAGAAAGTAGTCCATTCGTATAATAAATTAACAAATATTGTTATAGTAATAGTTGTTTCATTCTTATACGCATTGTTATTACATATATTACAAAGATTTATTTATATTAATTTCTGTATGCTGGTTGGAGAATAACCTTTGTTATATTTTAAAAGTAATATTTTAAAGTCCTTTTTCATTGAATATAACGTGAAAAAGTATTATTATATTTATTATTGGTTTTTATTATTTTAGGACCATTTTAGATATTTAAATCATTATTTTAAACATGGCAAAGAGAGGTAAAAAAATGTCTATTCTAACATTTAAGGGCGGAGTTCATCCATATGATGGAAAAGAATTGTCTAAAGATGTTGCCGTAAGAAAAATTCTCCCTGAAGGTGAACTTGTTTTTCCGGTATCACAACACATTGGTGCACCGGCGAAACCTGTTGTAGAAGTGGGAGAGAGAGTTCTTAAGGGACAGCTTATTGCCGGTGCAGATGGATTTGTATCAGCTAACATTCATTCATCTGTTTCAGGTACTGTTAAGAAAATCGAAAAACGATTAGTTCCTAACGGAAGCAAGGTTCTTTCTATCATTATCGAAAATGACAATTTATATGAAGAATATAATTATGAACCAAATAATGAACCCTGGTCAAAAGATACTATTAGAAAAGCTGTAAAAGACTGTGGCGTAGTCGGACTTGGAGGTGCGTGCTTTCCTACTCATGTAAAGCTTACTCCTAAGGATGATAACTCCATTGATTATGTAATTGTAAATGCAGCTGAGTGCGAGCCATACATAACTTCCGACTATAGAAGACTTGTAGAACAGCCGTCAGAGGTAATTGAGGGCTTAAAAATCGTACTTAAGCTTTTTGAAAATGCAAAAGGTGTTATTGCTGTGGAAAACAATAAACCTGATGTTATAGAAAATTTAAAGAAGCTTACTGAAAAAGAAGACAAAATCAGTGTAGCAGAATTAAAAACAAAATACCCCCAGGGTTCTGAGAGACATATTATATATGCTGTTACCAAAAGGAAAATTAATTCCTCAATGCTTCCTGCTGATGCAGGCTGTATAGTAGATAATGTTGATACAATATATAATATTTATCGTGCAGTTAAATTCAACAAACCTCTTACGGAACGTATTGTTACCGTTTCAGGAGACGGAATTAACAGCCCATGCAACCTGGAGGTACCATTTGGAACCAGTCACGCACAGTTAGTTAAGGAAGCCGGAGGAATGGATGAAAACGTTGAAAAAATCATTTCCGGCGGGCCTATGATGGGACAGGCGATGTTTTCTTTAGAAGTTCCTGTTATAAAAGGTTCTTCAGCTCTGTTAGCATTCAAACAGGATGAAATTTCAAGAGCAACAATGACTAACTGTTTAAACTGTGGTAAATGCGCCATGGTTTGTCCGGAAGGTCTTATTTGTGCCAAGCTTGCCCATGCGGCAGATGCAAACGATATGGAAGCATTTGTAAAAATGCATGGCATGGAATGTATAGAATGTGGAACATGTAACTACAACTGTCCTGCCAATAGAAATATTACGCAGTCAGTTAGAACAATGAAAAGAAAAGTGCAGGCAGCACGTAGGAAAGGGTAAGTGTGACAAATAATGTATAACGTATCATCAAGCCCTCACGTAAAGGCTAAAATGACAACCAAAAGTATAATGAGAGATGTTATTATTGCTATGATTCCTACATCAGCTTTTGGCATATATAACTATACCAATCTTTTTGGAATCAAATATGGCATTCATTCAGCATTACTTATATTAATTACAGTTATTTCCTGTGTTGCGGCGGAATATATTTACACAACAATAACAGATCAGAAAATAACGATTTTTGATTTAAGTGCCGTAGTAACAGGTATGATACTGGCGCTTAATTTACCATGCACGTTTCCATATTGGAAAGCGGCATTAGGTGGAGTTTTTGCAATAATTATTGTAAAACAGCTTTTTGGTGGTTTAGGTCAAAACTTTATGAACCCGGCATTAGGTGCCAGATGTTTCCTTGTTTTATCCTTTGCCGGTGACATGACAGCATTTTATCCTAAGGATATTAAGGAAATTGATGCTGCCACCAGTGCAACACCACTTACAGCATTAAAAAATGCAGGTGAAAGCTCTGCATCACTTATTGACATGTTTATCGGTAATCATGCAGGAACCATTGGTGAAACAAGTATTATTGCACTTTTAATTGGTGCAGCTTACTTAGTTATCAGAAAAATAATTGACGTAAGAATACCTCTTACATATATTGCTGTATTTGCTGTATGTATTATGTTATTTAATCAGTCATCTGACCCTGTATTTTTAGCCCAGCAGCTTTGCGGTGGCGGTTTAATATTTGGTGCCTTCTTTATGGCAACTGATTATGTTACATCACCTATTACAAAGGGCGGCAGGTATATTTATGGCATATGTCTTGGACTTTTAACTGCTATATTCAGAACTTTTGGTGCTAATGCAGAAGGTGTATCTTTTGCCATTATATTCTGTAACCTTCTTGTTCCTCTTATTGAAAAATATACAATACCTAGAGCTTTTGGTATTGTAAAACAGAAGGGAGGCAGATAATATGAACAAAATATTTAAAGATACATTAATATTATTTGTTATAACTTTAATTTCCGGTTTGGGACTTGGCTTTGTTTACAATGTTACATCAGATGCAAGGGCAAAGCAGGAAGAAAAAACTATGGTTGAGGCATATGAAGCTGTAATGCCGGGACTTTCTAAATATGATACTGTGGATTTTGATTCAAAATTAAATGACACCATTTCTAAGGAAATCAAAAACACTGAAAAGGAAAATGGAATTTCCACAATTAAGGCTTATAATGCCACCATTGATAATGTTGTTAAAGCAACAGATGATAGCGGTAATGATTTAGGATATATTGTTACGGTTACGGATAATGAAGCTTATGGCAGTTCCCTTCAAATTACGGTAGGCATAAAAACAGACGGAACCGTTACTGGAATTTCGTTCCTTTCATTAAGTGAAACACCGGGACTTGGAATGAAAGCGAAAGAAGATTCATTTATGTCCCAGTTTAAAAACAAAAAAGTTGATTATTTCAAATATAATAAGGCAGGAGCTTCTGCTGATAATGAAATTAATGCCATAAGCAGTGCAACAATAACCACAAATGCGGTAACACATGGTGTAAATGCTGCAATTGCCTGTGTGAAAAATATTACAGGAGGTGCTAATTAATGAACAGATGTGTTGAGCGTTTATATAACGGTATTATTAAGGAAAATCCTACTTTTGTTCTTATTCTTGGAATGTGTCCGACACTGGCTGTTACATCTTCCATGATAAACGGAGCAGGAATGGGACTTAGTACAATGGCAGTTCTTGTTTTGTCAAACTTCGTGATTTCACTTCTTAGAAAAATCATTCCTAACGGAGTGAGAGTACCGGCATTTATTGTTATTGTAGCTAGTTTTGTAACTATATTACAGTTTCTTCTTGAAGCATATCTTCCATCTCTTAACCAGTCTCTTGGTATTTACATACCACTGATTGTTGTTAACTGTATTATTTTAGGAAGAGCAGAAAGCTATGCTTCAAAAAATCCTCCTATACCGGCATTATTTGACGGCTTGGGAATGGGACTTGGATTTACAATAGCCTTGTCACTTCTTGGAGGTTTTAGAGAAATAATTGGTGCAGGAACTATTCTTGGAATTAATATTCCTAGATGGGACGGTATAGGTATTTTCGTTATGGCACCGGGAGCATTCTTTATTTTAGCTGCCCTTATTGCCATTCAGAACCAGATAAGAATCAGCCATGGAAAGAAGCCACGAAAACTCCAATGTGAACAGGGGTGTGCAGGATGCACAGGCTGTGGCAGTGATTTTACCAATTGCACTAAAGATGAAAAGGAGGAGGCATAAATGGTTAATTGTATGTTAATTGCAGTGGGAGCTGCACTGGTAAATAACGTTGTATTAAGTCAGTTTTTAGGTTTGTGTCCATTCCTCGGGGTTTCTAAAAAAACTGATACTGCTGCGGGAATGGGAGCTGCAGTAATCTTTGTAATTATGATTGCATCAGCAGTTACCTATGGTGTTTATTACGCTATACTTACACCCCTTAATCTTGAATACTTACAAACCATTGTATTTATTCTTGTAATTGCAGCTTTAGTTCAGTTAGTTGAAATGATATTAAAGAAATTTGTTAAACCATTATATCAGGCACTTGGGGTATATTTGCCATTAATTACAACCAACTGTGCCGTACTTGGTGTAGCAATTTCAAACATAGATAACGGTTATAATTTTGGTGAAAGCATGGCATGTTCCTTTGGTACATCCTTTGGATTTTTAATCTCAATTGTAATTCTTGCAGGAATAAGAGAAAAATCAGAAAACAATAATATTCCAAAACCTTTTAGAGGTACACCTATTGTACTTATTTCAGCAGGACTTATGGCTATAGCATTTACCGGATTTACCGGTGTTGTATAAGGAGGCATATATGGAAATTTTAGCATTAAGTACAACAATGACAGGAATTTTATATGCCGTTGCCATTGTTGGTGGCGTAGGATTAATTATTGGTATAGCACTGGGTATCGCCGGCAAATTCTTATCAGTAGAAGTAGATGAAAAAGAAGTTGCCATAAGAGAAGCATTACCCGGTAACAATTGCGGTGGTTGTGGATATGCCGGATGTGATGCCTTAGCATCAGCCATTGCCAAAGGAGAATGTGATCCGTCAGCCTGTCCTGTAGGTGGCGAAAGCACTGCAAAGATAATAGCAGACATAATGGGAGTTGAAGCTAACGTAGTTAAAAAAGTGGCTTATGTTGCCTGTTCCGGTGACTGTGAAAAAGCCAAAGATAAATATAACTATTATGGAAATATGTCATGTCAGGATGCTGCAAACATTCCCGGTGGAGGTGCAAAAGCCTGTAGTTATGGCTGTTTAGGACTTGGAAGCTGTGTAAAAGCCTGTGAATTTGATGCCATACACGTAGTAAACGGCAAGGCAATAGTTGATAGCGAAAAATGTAAGGCCTGTGGCAAATGTGTTGCAGCATGTCCTAAGAATTTAATTTCAATTATACCTGCTGATACTAAATACATGGTTAAATGTAGTTCCCACGATAAAGGAAGGGATGTAATGCAGGCTTGTAGTGCAGGTTGCATTGGCTGTGGACTATGCGCAAAGAACTGCCCTGTGCAGGCTATTGATTTTGGATATAATCTGGCAACAATTATGCAGGATAAATGTAAAAAATGTGGTGTATGTGCCGAAAAGTGTCCAAAGAAAGTTATTGAAAAACTATAATTAAAAATTGAATAAATTTTCTAAAAAATCTCACACTAGTAATGGTGTGAGGTTTTTTATGGAAAAATTTATTAATAAAAATATTGTTGAAAACATTAATACTTTTGATGAAATATTATATATTGATGAAAGCTTTGATATTTTAAAGCGTAATTTTATTGTTGGTGGAAAGAAAGCCGTAATGTATTATATAAACGGATTTTGCGACAATGATTTAATACAGAAAGTCCAGGAGTTTTTTACAGGTATTGAGCCTTCCGATTTAAATGTACCGGTGGAAGATTTCGCTGATAATAAAATTCCTTTTATACAAATAGACTTATATGACGATAAATATAATGTTCTTACATTGCTTCTTTCAGGAGTGGTATGCCTGTTAATTGACGGATATGATAAGGCAATGCTAATTGACGTAAGGAAATATCCTGCAAGAAATGTTCAGGAGCCTGAAAAATACAAGGTTCTTAGAGGTTCACGGGATGGCTTTGTGGAAACATTAGTATTAAACACAGCGCTTATAAGAAGGAGAATTAGAAATCCTGAATATATGTGTGAAATACTTAGAGCCGGAAAAAGTTCCAGAACGGATATAGCCCTTTGTTATATGAAAGACAGGGTTGATAAAAAACTTCTAAAAAGAATAAAATCACAAATTGAAAATATTAAAACAGACGCGTTGCCTATGAATCAGGAAAGCCTTTCGGAATGTATTCATAAAGGTCATTGGTTTAATCCGTTTCCTAAATTCAGATATACTGAAAGACCGGATACTGTGGCTGCTGAAATATTAGAAGGACAAATATGTATTTTAGTGGATAATTCCCCTGCCGCAATGATTTTACCGACAACTATTTTTGATGTAATAGAAGAAGCAGATGATTATTATTTTCCGCCAATTACAGGGACTTATTTAAGACTTGCCCGTGCCTTCATTACAGTTATGTCATTAATTTTAACCCCTCTTTATTTGCTATATGCAAACAATCCGGGGCTGTTACCGGACTGGCTTGAATTTACCAAAATTACAGATGTACAATTTGTCCCCATTTTCTGGCAGCTTTTATTGTTAGAGCTTGCTATTGATGGTTTAAAATTAGCGGCAATAAATACTCCCAGCACATTAAATACCCCTTTAAGTTTAATTGCTGCCATAATAATCGGTGAGTTTGCAGTAAATACAGGATGGTTTAACCAGCAAACCATGCTGTACATGGCAGTGGTTGCCATTGCCAATTTCACCCATGAAAATTATGAGCTGGCATATTCCATTAAATTTTTAAGGATAATAATATTAATTCTTACCCAGTTATTTAATTTGTGGGGAATGATAATAGGATGTGTTTTCACATTACTAACTATTGCTTTGAACAGAACCATAGCCCAGACAAGCTATATATACCCTTTATTTCCCTTTGACTTTAAGAAATTTATGTTGCGTTTTTTCAGGGTGTCAATAAAAAAGAAAGAATGAGACCATCCCAGTCTCATTCTTTTTCTGATGAAGTAGTTGTTTCTATTATAACATCACCATCTTCTGTTTGTTCAAGTCCTTTTGACATATGTATTTTTCCGCCTTTAGTTACAAAAACTGCTTCAGTTTTTTGGGTTTTATTAATCAGATTCATTCCATCTTTAAGCCCCATAATAAAAGCTGTTGTACTTAATGCATCCCCGGCCTCAGATGAATTTGAAATTATAGTTACCGAAGCTAAATCATTATCCACAGGATACCCGGTAGAAGTATCTAGTATGTGATGATATATTTTGTCATCTTTTTTAAAATATCTCTCATAAATTCCTGACGTTACTACAGATTTATCTGATACATCAAGTTTAAGACAATATTCATCGTTATTTTTTATGTAATCTTCATTGCCATTTACTGTTGGTGTTATGTCATTATTATAAAAAGGATTCTTAATCCCTATTACAAATGGTTCATCATCAGACTTTCCACCTATGGTAAGTATGTTACCACCTAAATCGATTATCCCTGATTTTACCCCTTCTGAAATCATATAGCTTTTAAGTTTGTCAGCAACAAATCCCTTAACAATACTTCCTAAATCAAGGCGGGTTTCACCATCTTTTAAAGTTACTTTTTCATCTTCACACTTTATGTTTTTATAGCCTACATGTTTAATGGCTTCTTTAATTTTTTTATCATCAGGAACTGTAGGATTATCCCCTGTTACATTCCACATATCTGAAAGTTCTCCAATTGTAACATCAAATGCTCCTTTTGATTTTTTACTGTACTTAATACTGTCCTTTATTACATCCGATACAACATGATTAACTTTGCAGCCCTTCGTTTTGCTTTGGTTAATTTTTGAAATATCACTGTCTTTTTTTGTTGTGCTAAACATTTTATCATAATGATTACACAACCCGAAACATTCATTTATAATATCCTGGGCTTCCGACTCCCCGGCGTATTCATAAATGGTAATTGTAATAGTAGTATCAAAACAAAAGTTAGTAAGAGAAAGGGGAAACTCTTCTTTTTTACTGCATCCTGATATTGATACTGATAACGAAGCAACAAGTGTAAATATTACAAACGATTTTAAATATTTCTTAAGTTTGTCCTTTTTCATAAATTTATCTCCGATTCATTATTCATTCATTCATTTAATATAGCATATTTATCTTAAAATTTCGATAATAAATAAGATAGATTTGTATAAAAAATTGATATATGCTATTATAATGTGGTCGTACAAATAACTGATTTTACGAAACAATTAGATTTATTGTTAATGAGGATATTTAAAATGATTTCTTATATAAAAGGTATAGTAGAGAATATTGAAAATGACAAAGTAATTATAGATAATAACGGAATTGGTTACGGAATCTTTATGCCCGGGCATGTACTTGACACTATAGGTATTGGAGAGGAATTAAAAATATATACTTATTTAAGTGTAAAGGAAGATGCCATGCAGCTGTATGGTTTTCTTTCAAAAGACGAACTTAATTTTTTTAAAATGCTTCTTGGAGTAAGTGGAGTAGGACCTAAGGGTGGACTTGCCATTATAACTGCATGTCCCGGTGATGCCCTAGCCATGTCCATTATATCAGGAGATGCCAAGGCTATTGCAAAAGCTCAGGGTATAGGAAACAAAACTGCTCAAAAGATTATTATTGAACTTAAGGATAAAATTGATATGGATAGTATAATCGGTGGAACAGACTATGAAGAAATTCCGGCAGCAAAGGGTGATTTTGATGATGCACTAGAAGCTCTTGTTTCTTTAGGATACTCCAAATCAGATGCATACAGTGCCATTAAAAAGGTGCCAAATGCTAAGAATATGGATGTGGAAGATTTACTGAAAAATGCACTTAAATATATTTTTTAATGAGGATTAAATATGGATAAAAGAATTATTCAAACAGAAATGGTTTCGGAAGACGCAGTTATAGAAAAAGGTCTGAGACCTCAGAAATTAGACCAGTATATTGGTCAGGAAAAAGCAAAAAATAACTTAAAAATTTTCATAGAAGCAGCAAAAACCAGAAACGAACCTTTAGACCATGTGTTACTTTATGGCCCTCCGGGACTGGGTAAAACCACCCTTTCCACTATTATTGCCAACGAAATGGGAGTAAATATTAAGGTAACCTCCGGCCCTGCCATTGAAAAGCCGGGAGAAATGGCTGCAATCCTTAATAACTTATCTGAAAATGATATTTTATTTATTGATGAAATCCACAGATTAAACAGACAGGTGGAAGAAGTTCTTTACCCGGCAATGGAAGATTATTCCATTGATATAATGATTGGGAAAGGACAGGCTGCCCGCTCCATAAGGCTTGATTTACCAAAATTTACATTAATCGGTGCCACAACAAGGGCAGGACTTCTTACTGCACCTTTAAGAGACAGATTTGGAGTTATTAATAAATTAGAATTTTATAATATATCAGAACTAAAAAAAATTATAATAAGATCCGCCGATATTTTAGGAGTGGAAATAGATGATAAAGGTGCCGAGGAAATGGCAAGGCGTTCTAGAGGAACTCCGAGACTTGCCAACCGCCTTTTAAAACGTGTCAGGGATTTTGCCCAGGTAAAATATGACGGCGTTATCACGGAAGATGTGGCAAACACCGCCCTTAATCTTTTAGAAGTGGACAAATTAGGTTTAGACAGAGGGGACAGAAGTATTTTAGATACCATTATTTCCAAATTTGCCGGAGGCCCTGTAGGTTTAGACACATTAGCGGCTGCCTTAGGGGAGGATTCAGGTACTCTAGAGGATGTTTACGAGCCTTACCTTATTCAAAATGGATTAATACAGCGTACACCAAGAGGTCGTATTGCAACCCCTACAGCCTATGAACATTTAGGTATTCCTTATGAGCAATAGGATTTATTACTTTTCCAAAAAACCATAACACCAAATACCTTTTGACCATAACAGTAATTTATGATATTATAATTGAAGTTTTAAGGTACAGTATTTATATAGGTATTTTATACAGTTAGGAGAAAATTATGGCATCAAAGAATTATATAGATGTAATTATAGATGGAAAAATATACAATATCGGTGGTTTTGAAAGTGAAGCATATTTACAAAAGGTAGCTTCATACATAAACAATATGATTATGGAATTTAAGCAAAACGAAAACTACCGTATGCAGAAAATGGATATGCAGCGTATCTTACTTGAAATCAACATTGCCAATGATTACTTCAAGGCTAAAAAACAGGCTGATTTGTTAGAAAATGATTTGGAAATCAAAGAAAAAGAAGTTTATGATTTAAAGCACGAATTAATTGTCTCAGATTCAAAGGCAGAAGCTACTGAAAAAGAATTAAAAGAAGCTTTAGATAAAATCAAGGAACTTGAAAAAGAGATTGTAAGATTACAGACAGAATTAAAAAATTAATTAAAGGAATATAGCGATCAGGTTTAGCCTGGTCGTTTCTTGAAAGATGGTTTTGGAGAGTGACATGGATATTGAACTTTTAGCACCGGGTGGCTCCTATGAAAGTGTTATAGCTGCATTTAATGCAGGGGCGGATGCCGTATATACCGGTGGCGAAATGTTTGGTGCAAGAGCAAATGCTGATAATTTGACAACAGAGCAGCTAATTGATGCCATTAATTATGCACACATACATAATAGAAAGCTTTATTTAACTGTAAATACACTTTTGCGTGATGACGAAATTAACGAAAAACTCTATAATTATATTCTTCCATTATATGAAAATGGTTTAGACGCAGTAATTGTGCAGGATATGGGAGTTTTTAATTATATCAGAACACATTTTCCTGATTTACACATTCACGCCAGCACCCAGATGACCATCTTTGGCAAACGCACGGCACAGGAATTAAAAGAACTTGGTGCCACAAGGGTTGTTCTTCCAAGGGAATTGTCCCTTAAAGAAATAAAGGATATTCATGAAAATGTAAATATTGAAATAGAGTGTTTTGTTCACGGTGCCCTATGTTATTGTTATTCAGGACAGTGTTTTTTTAGCAGCTACATAGGTGGCAGAAGTGGAAACCGTGGAAGATGTGCCCAGCCGTGCCGAATGGAATATGATGTAATACAGAACGAAAAAGTATTAAATCCGGGGGATTCAAAGTATGTTTTAAGTCCAAAAGATATATGTACTTTGAATATTTTACCTGATATTATTGAGTCAGGTGTTCATTCCCTTAAGATAGAAGGAAGAATGAAGAAAACTGAATATATTGCCGGAGTTGTAAGTATATATAGAAAATATATAGATTTATACCAAAAAAATAAATCCGGTCATAAAGTAGATTCCCGGGATATAGATATATTATATAATTTGTTTAACAGAAACGGTTTCAATGAAAGTTATTATAAGGTTCATAATGGAAAGGAAATGATTTCATTAAAAAAGCCTACTTTTAGAAGTGGAAATGAAGCCTTAACATCCAATATTAAAAATAAATATATTGGCAAAAAGCTAAAGGAAACCTTTGATGTAAAAATAATCTGTAAGAATAATAAGCCTTTTACCATGTGTGCAAATGTATATGGAAAGGAGATAACAGCCTATGGTTTAATTCCTGACAAGGCACAGAAACGCCCGATAGACAAGGATACAATATTAAAGCAGGTTTTAAAAACAGGTGATACCGATTTTAGTTTTAATCCTGTGTTTTTAGATTTAGATGATGGTTTATTTTTAACTGTGGGTGAAATAAAAAATGTCAGACGACAGCTTTTAGAGTTAATATATCAGGAAATTTTATCTTCTTATAAAAGAAATATCTATGGCAATTCAGATAAAGATAATGAATGTGTATCTGTTATAAAAGATAATTACCATGGTGATATGTGTATTAATATATCGGTAAGCACTTATGAGCAATTACAGGTTGCTGTTTCAAAAGAATTTATAAATAAAATTTATATTGAACTTCAGTTTTTCGATGAAAAAGGAATAAAAATAGCATTTGATTTTATAAATGAAAACCATAGGCAGGTATACATTGCCATGCCTTATGTAAGTCGTTTAAAGGATATGGATATATTTTTGCAGGAATATAAGGATACATTAGACAACGAAACATGTATAGACGGTTTCCTTATAAGAAATTTAGAACAATATTATTTCTTACATGAAAATTATCCGGAAGCTGAATACATTTTTGACTATAACGTTTATTCCTATAACGGTTATGCCAAAAATTTTTATGTAAATAATTACAATGTTGTAACTACAGTACCGGCTGAGCTTAATTTAAGACAGTTGAAAGCACGAAAATGCAATAATGAGGAATTTATTGTTTATGGATATATGCCTGTAATGATTTCAGCAGGATGTTGCATAAAAACAACAGATAAATGCGCACATAATAACACTGTATACACACTAAAAGATTCAAAAAAAAATGAATTTGTAACCAGATGTGTATGTAAATATTGTTATAATGTTATGTATAATTGTAAGCCTTTATCACTTTTTAAATATGAAAAAGACATAGAAGGTCTTAATTTAAAAAGTGTACGAATAAATCTCACAATTGAGAAACGGAAGGAAACAGATAATATATTGTCAATGGCAGAAGATGCCTTTATCAGAAAGATACCTGTTGTGGCAGATGACACTACCACAAGAGGACATTTTAACAGAGGAGTAATGTAGAAAAGAAAAATGGGTACTTTTATTGTTGTAGTAACTAAATATTTATTTATTTTGTTAATGCTATTTTACACATGGGAATGTTTCAGCGCCTTAAGATGCAAGAATCCCTACAAACTGGCAGGAATATTTCAACGTCAGAATGCGGTTATTTTTCTCACGTATCTGCTGGGAATATTTACAATTTATTCCCACTATGCCGGCTTAAAGGCTTCAGACCCTAGTGATAATACCGATATTGTTATTATTGTTTTAGGTGGGGCGCAGCTGTGTTATCTTATAGTAGTGTTGGGAATTTTCCCAATTATTTATCCAAACATAAATAAAGCAATTTTAAGTAACATGTGTATGCTTTTAACTGTTGGATTTATAATTTTAGCAAGACTTCGTTTTCAAAACAGTATAAAACAATTCATAATTGTTGCCATAGTATCATTAGCATCACTTATTGTGCCATATCTTATGAGCAAATATGAAATGTGGAAATCCCTTACGTGGATATATTGTTTTGTAGGCGTTGCATTGTTGTTATCAGTTCTTGTATTGGGTAAAAAAGATAACGGTGCTAATCTTGCAATTAAATTTGGAAATAGTTTTTCTTTCCAACCGTCAGAATTTGTCAAAATAATATTTGTATTTTTTATAGCTGGAATGCTTGCCAAATCAACGAAATTCGGCCAGATAGTAATTTCAGCCATAATGGCAGGAATCCACGTAATTATATTGGTTGTATCAAAGGATTTAGGAAGTGCTTTAATATTCTTTATGATATATGTATTCATGGTATATGTGGGAACAAGAAATATCGGTTATATTTTTGTGGGCTTTACCGGTCTTTCCGTTGCATCAGTGGCGGCATATAAGATTTTTTACCATGTGCAGGAACGTGTTTTTGCATGGCAGAACCCGTGGTCTGATCCGGCTGACACCGGCTATCAGATAACCCAATCCTTATTTGCAATAGGTAACGGTGGCTTAACAGGAACAGGTTTATATCAGGGACGACCTACGGATGTTCCCGTTGTGGATCAGGATTTTGTTTTTTCAGCCATAGGTGAAGAGTTTGGAGCAATTTTTGCAGTACTTATTATTTTAGTATGTTTAAGTTGCTTTATTGCATTTTTAAATACGGGAATGCAGCAGGTAAGTCTGTTTAACAAATTAGTATGCGTTGGACTTGGAATACAGTACGCAGTTCAGATAATTGTAACCGTTGGAGGTGCCATAAAAATGATTCCTTCAACAGGAGTAACTCTACCACTTATAAGTTATGGTGGCAGTTCAATACTTAGTACATTAATTGTCTTTGCCATAATTCAGGGACTTGCCATAGTAGGTACAACTACGGCAAAGAAACCGGTTAGAAGAAAAGTGCCAATGGAGGGAACAGGAAATGTTGCAACAAGAAACACGGCAAAAATCAGGAAATCGCCGCACAACACGCAGGAAATCAGAATCAACAGGCATTGAGCGAAAAAAAATGAATAAACAGGCTAAAATTACAACCTTTGTAATCTCCTTTATATTTTTATTTATGATAGGTTATTACCTTTACTTTGTTGTAGTAGACAGCCACGATATATTAAATAATCCATATAATCACAGAATTGACAGTCAGTCATCAACGGTTATAAGGGGAACTATTTACAGCAAAAACGGCAAGAAGCTTGCCTATACTGATACTAAAAATACTGAAAGTGATTTAACCGATGACACAAGAGAATACCCTTATGGAAATGTTTTCTCTCATGCCATAGGTATAACCACCCATGGTAAATATGGTCTTGAAAAAATGTGCAACTATGATTTGCTTTCATCCCAGACCAATGTAATTTCAAAAATTGTAGATGATTTTACCGATAACACTGAGAAAGGTTGTGACGTGCATACAACCTTAAGTGTTAATATTCAAAAGACAGCTTATAACAGTTTAAAGGGATATAAAGGTGCGGCTTTTGTAATGAATCCTACAACAGGAGAGATTTACTCAATGGTATCTCTTCCTTCATATGATCCTTCAACAATAAACGATATATGGGATCAGATTGCCAATGACCCAAATGATTCAAGACTTGTAAACCGTGCCACCCAGGGAAAGTATATTCCGGGCTCAATATTTAAGATTTTAACAACTCTTGAATATATGAGGGAAAATAAAAATTATAATGATTTTAGTTATAATTGTAATGGTCAGGCAAATTTTGGTGGATTTTCCATTAAATGTTTTAACGGTAATTCCCATGGAAGTGAAACATTAAAAGATGCCTTTGCTTATTCCTGCAACAGTGCCTTTTCAACTATTGGTAACAGTTTAAAGGTAAGTAAATTTAAGAAAACAGCAGAAGATTTAATGTTTAATCAGAAGCTTCCTTTGGACATGGATTACAACCAAAGTGTTTTTCCACTGGATAAGGATTCCACTGAATTTGATATTACCCAAACCAGTATTGGTCAGGGAAAAACTACCATATCACCGGCACATATGGCTATGATTGCATCAGCCATTGCCAATGACGGAGTTTTAATGAAACCTTACATTGTTGACCATATTGAAAGCAGTAGTGGAAATGTTGTAAGTTACACAAAACATGAAAAATACAAAACACTAATGACTAAAGCCGAGGCAAAACAGCTTCAGGAATATATGGCTGCTGTTTGTGAATACGGTACAGGGCGTATTATGACAAATTCAGATTACAGTGCCTACGGAAAAACCGGAACTGCAGAAGTTGACAAAAAAGATAATGTCAACTCATGGTTTGTCGGGTATGCCAAAAAAGGAAAGAGAAAAATTGCCATTGCAGTTGTTATTGAAAATATGCCGGAGGGCAGCAATTCCGCCGTTAATTGTGTAAAGGAAATTTTTGACTCTTATTTTGATAAAAAATAATTCATGGTTGTCTTGAAATGCATTGGTTCATACTGTATACTTACACTAAGCGCACACTAACAGACAGGAGGAATCGCAATGGAAAAAGCGGTTAGTTGTGGCGGTGTGGTTATATATCGTAAGAAGATTTTACTGTTATATAAAAACTATCGAAACAGATACGAAGGATGGGTTTTACCAAAAGGTACCGTTGAAAAAGGTGAAAATCACCGGGAAACTGCCATTAGAGAAGTACGTGAAGAAACAGGTGTGACCGGAAAGATTATAGACTATATCGATAAAAGCGAATATTCTTTCAATACACCTTCAGGTATAGTCAATAAAGAAGTATACTGGTATTTAATGACAGCAGACAGTTATTATAGCAAACCACAACGTGAAGAGTTTTTCTATGATTCGGGATATTATAAATATATTGAAGCATATCACTTGCTAAAATTTCCGAATGAGAAAAATATATTAGAAAAAGCATATTTAATGAGTAAGTCATTAATTAAATAGTGTTTATGACTTAAAAAGGACAGGCTTATTCCTGTCTTTTTTGAAGCATGAATGTATTGTGTATTATGAATAAAATAAATTATCAGAAGGAATTAGAAAAAGAACTAAATATAATTACAAAGGCTGGTAAAGTACCACGTCTTTTACTTCATGTGTGCTGTGCTCCATGTAGCAGCTATGTATTAGAATATTTAACTCAATATTTTGATATTACTGCATTATTCTATAACCCTAACATTGACGGTGTGTCAGAATATAACCATAGAGCCCGGGAACTAAGAAGGTTTATTAGTGAAAAAAAATTTATAAACAAAGTGGATGTAAAAGTTTGTGACTACTGCCCGGAAGAATTTTTTAATAATGTAACAGGATTAGAGGATTGTTTAGAAGGTGGAGCCCGTTGTTTTAAGTGTTATAGACTTAGATTAGAAAAAACAGCAACTATAGCTTCTAATAAAAACTATGATTACTTTACAACTACATTATCCATCAGCCCCTTAAAAAATTCAGCTAAATTAAACGAAATCGGAAAAGAATTATCAGATAAATACAATATACCTTATTTGTTTTCTGATTTTAAAAAGAAAGAAGGATATAAACGTTCTATAGAACTGTCAAAGGAATATAACTTATATAGACAGAATTATTGCGGATGCGTATTTTCCAAACGTGAATCCCTAAGAAAGGAAGAATAATATGATTTGTCCAAATTGCGGAAGTGAATGTGATGAGAATCAGATGTTTTGTACAAAATGTGGTACAAAAATCAATTCTTTTGAAAATGATATAGTTACAACTCCCCCTGATAATACCTTTGAAAATATTTTAGGTGGAATTTCTTCAAAAGAGCCGGAAAGTACTAACTTAAATAAAAAAGACTATGCAAGAGAGCATGAAAGCACAAAATCAGAGTCTAAGTCTGCTCCGGCACAGGAGAAAATAAAGCAGCATAAAGAAAGCCGCGAGGTAAAAAAAGTCAATTCCAAGGCTGTTTACCAAAGTACAGGCAATGTTAGTAACAACATGAAAACAAAAAAATCAAAGAAAAGTTCCAAGGAAAAAATAGCAATAATTGCAGTTGTTGCCATTGTATTAGTTACGGCGTCAGTATTTGTTACTCTTGCCATTAAAGAATCTACTATGACTAAGAAATACAACAGATACTATTCCATTGGTAATAAATACTATACGGAAAAGAATTACAAGGATGCCAAAACTCAGTTTATAAATGCATCAAACAATGCCTTTACCAAGGAGCAGAAAATTAAAGCATATGAAATGGTATATACAATAGACGAGATAATTGGCGGCTATGATCAGGAAGAAATTAAATATTTAGAGCTTTTAATTGACACAGATGATACAAACATTAATTATTACGAGGATTTAATTGTTCTTTATCAAAATAACGACATGGAGAACAAAATTCAGCCCCTTATTAATTCTGCACCATCTAACCTTCAGGAAAAGTTAAAAAACTTTGATGGTACAATACCTGTTGCCGGCGTTGATGAAGGAACTTATGATAAGCCTCTTGAAATAAGCTTAGAAGCAGAAGAAGGCGTTAAAATATACTATACCATTGACGGAAGTAACCCTAAGGAAAGTTCAACTAAGAAGGAATATATTACACCGGTAAAATTAGAAGAAGAAGGCACATTTACCTTACGTGCATATTCCATTGACAAAAACGGTAAATCCAGTAAGGAAATGACTGCTAAATATATTTTGGATTTCAAAAAGGTAGATGCACCACAGGTTGAGCCACAAAGTGGAAATTATACATCTGAGCAAAAAATATCTGTTACCGTACCGGAGGGATGCAAGGTATATTACACAACAGACGGTACAATGCCTACTAAAGACTCTAAGGTTTACAAAAAAGAAATAAAAATTCCTAAGGGAAATAACGTTTATTATTTTGTAGCAATAGATGATGAGGGAGTAGTCAGTAACGTAGTTACAAGAGCATACAATTATCAGCCTACTAAGATTTCTTATGATGAGGCAGTTAATTCTCTTGCCAACAGTTTAGTATCTTCCGGCAAACTGGAAAATTCTGATGGAACCTTTAAAAACGGTGATGTGGCATATTTTAACTATGAAAAAACAATAGAAATTAATAAGCAGGATTATTACATTATTACATGTGATATTGAAACATCTAAAGGTGGACGAAAGTCCTCAGAAACATATGCTGTTTCCTGTGAAAACGGGACAAGCAGTAAGGCAGTAGGTAGTGGTGATTCCTATTCACTGTCATCTGATAACGGCGAAAATACAACAACAGAAGAATAAAAGCAAAACCGGGAAATGTAATACTACATTACATCTTCCGGTTTTATTTTTTTGCCATTAATTTCCGTTAAATAAAAAAATCACCGGATTATCCGATGACTATAATAATTATTATTAAATAAAAAGTGCGGATGGCGGGACTTGAACCCGCACGCTTTATGGGCGGCAGATTTTGAGTCTGCTGCGTCTGCCATTCCGCCACATCCGCATAGCAATAAAAAGTTTATCATTATAACCTGTTATTGTCAATAGAAATATTCAAAAACTTTTCTTGACATATACCCTATAGGGGTATATAATCTAATTCATAGAAAATCAATGGGAGAATAATTATGGATAAAGAATGCTGTTGTGCAAAAACTAAAATAAGAGAAGATAAAGAATATAAGGATTTAATAAACCGTTTAAACCGAATTGAAGGTCAGGTGAGGGGCGTTAAGAAAATGATTGAAAATGATGCCTATTGTACTGATGTGTTAATTCAGGTTAGTGCCATTACAGCAGCCTTAAACAGTTTTAATAAAATTCTATTATCAAACCATATTTCCACCTGTGTGGCAGATAATATTAAGGCAGGAAATATGGAAGTGGTTGATGAATTAGTTACCACAATTCAAAAACTAATGAAATAAATGCGTATGGAGGTAGACAATGAACAAGTATAACATAACCGGCATGAGTTGTGCCGCATGCCAAAATCGTGTTGAAAAAGCAGTATCAAAGGTAGCAGGTGTTGATAGTGTCTCTGTCAGTCTTTTAACTAATTCCATGCAGGTTGAAGGAAATGCCAATGAAAAGGATATTTTTGATGCAGTAAAAAAAGCAGGTTACGGAATATCATCTGCCGGTGGAAAACGTTCAAAATCTGACTCAACATCTATTGAAGATACCCAGACACCATTAATCAAAAAAAGGCTGATTGCCTCTTTGGTATTACTTATTCCCCTTATGTATATATCAATGGGGCATATGATGTTTGGCTGGCCACTCCCGGCAGTTATTTCAAATAATCACGTGGCAATGGGACTTATACAGTTGCTTATTACTTTATTTATTCTGGTAATTAACCAGAAATTCTTTATTAACGGAATAAAAGGTGTAATAAATAAATCCCCTAACATGGATACTTTAGTTGCCCTTGGTGCCGGTGCATCCTTTATTTACAGTACATGCATACTATTTTTAATGACTGATGCAGTAATGAAAAATAACAATGATTTGGTTATGACTTATATGCATGATTTCTACTTTGAATCTGCTGCAATGATTGTTACCCTTATTACCGTTGGAAAAATGCTGGAATCCTATTCTAAGGGAAAAACCACCAACGCGCTTAAAGGTCTTATGGACTTAGCTCCTAAAACAGCTACAATTATAAAAACAGATGAAAATGGAAATGAATATGTGGAAACCGTATCCATTGATCAGGTAGAAAAAGGATGTATATTTGTAGTAAGACCGGGTGAGAGCATTCCTGTTGACGGAATTGTAATTGAAGGTGAAAGTGCAGTAGACGAATCGGCAATTACCGGTGAAAGTATTCCTGTTGATAAAACATCAGGTTCGGAAGTTACTTCTGCAACAATTAACCGTTCAGGCTTTTTAAAATGCCGTGCCAAAAGAGTAGGTGAAGATACGACTCTTTCCCAAATAATCAACATGGTTAGTGAAGCAGCTTCATCTAAGGCACCAATTGCCAAAATTGCAGATAAAGTATCAGGAATTTTTGTTCCTGTTGTTATTGCCATTGCCCTAGTAACTATTATTGTATGGCTTATTGCAGGAAAAAACATTGGATTTGCCTTAGCAAGGGGTATTTCAGTTCTTGTAATCAGTTGTCCCTGTGCTTTAGGACTTGCAACACCTGTGGCAATAATGGTTGGTAATGGAATTGGTGCTAAAAGCGGTATTTTATTTAAAAACGCCACAGCCCTTGAAAATGCAGGCAAAACCAAAATAGTTGCTTTAGACAAAACAGGAACCATTACATCAGGAAAGCCTCAGATTACAGATGTTTTCACAACCAGCGATACATCAAAGGAAAATCTTTTAAATATTGCATTTTCCCTTGAAAGTAAAAGTGAACATCCACTGGCTAAAGCCGTAATAGCATACTGTGAAGAGAACAATTGTGAGAAATCTGACGTGACGGAATTTAGTGCAGTTATTGGTAACGGACTTTTAGGAAAAATACAGGACAAAATATATTACGCCGGAAATGCCAGGTATATTTCCGAAAAAATCAACGTTGACGAAAAATCCTTGTCCCTATCAAAGGAGCTGGCAGCTCAGGGAAAAACACCTGTTTTTGTTTCTGATGAAAATATGCTTCTTGGGATTATTGCAATTGCCGACGTTATTAAAGATGAAAGTGCATATGCAATAAAAGAATTAGAAGATATGGGGATTAATGTTGTAATGATTACCGGAGATAACGAAAACACTGCAAGGGCAATTGGTAAAATAGCTGGTGTAGATAATGTTATTGCCGGTGTTTTACCTCAGGGAAAAGAACGTGTAATTGGTGATTTATCCCAAAAAGGAAATACTCTCATGGTAGGAGACGGAATAAACGATGCCCCTGCCCTCACTAAGGCAGACATAGGCGTAGCTATTGGAGCCGGTACGGACATTGCCATTGATGCCGCAGATATCGTTCTTATGAAAAGTAATTTAAAGGATGTACCTGCTGCAATTAATTTAAGTAAAAAGGTTTTGCAAAACATTCATGAAAACCTTTTCTGGGCATTTATATACAACATAATTGGTATTCCCCTTGCGGCAGGTGTATGGTACCCGATGTTTGGCATAACCCTAAATCCTATATTTGGTGCAGCTGCCATGAGCTTATCAAGCTTTTGTGTAGTTACCAATGCTTTAAGGCTTAATCTTAAAGATATTTATAAAATCAAAAAAACAAATAAATCAAAAATTAATTTAACGGAGGAAATTAAAATGGATAATTCATTAAAAAAAGAAATGGAAATTGAAGGAATGATGTGTGGTCACTGTGAAGCAACAGTTAAAAATGCTTTAGAAGCAGTAGATGGCGTGGAGGCTGCAGAAGTAAGCCATGAAAAGAACCGTGCCGTTGTAACTCTTAATAAAGAAGTAAGTGATGATATTTTGACAAAAGCAGTAGAGGATAAGGACTATAAAGTAAAGTCCATTAAATAAAAAATGCTTCTAAATAAAATGCCTGTTTACATTTATTGTGTATTTGGTAAAATAATAGCAGTATAATGACGTGAAAAAACAGGTGAATTTATATGGATTGTACAAGATTTCAGGAATTGATAAATGATTTTATTTTCGATAAAATTGATTATTCTGACGATTTAAAAGAATTTTTAGAACATGCAAAAACATGTAAAAGTTGTAACGAAGAGCTTTCTCTTTACTATACCATCCACAGAGGTTTAGGTGATATACCTGCGCCGGAAGGCAGTGAAGAAGGCGCTGATACCGAAGAGGAATTAGACAATATCAAAAGCTTTTATGATGAATACTTTCAACGTCAGAAAACAATGAAAAAAGCCGGAAAAATATCCATAATCATTTTTCTTTTTATGATTTGTTGTACAATTCTTTTTGTTTATTTAAACGAAAATGGCTATATTTAAATTTGGAGGCATAATGAGTAAATTAGTATTAGTTGACGGACACAGCATATTAAACAGGGCATTCTACGGAGTACCTCTTTTTACCAATTCAGAAGGATTACACACCAATGCAGTATTTGGTTTCTTAAATATATTATTTAAATTAATTGATGATGAAAAGCCTGATTATCTGGCTATAGCTTTTGATGTACACCAGCCTACATTCAGACATGAAATGTTTAAGGATTACAAAGGCACAAGAAAGCCTATGCTTCCTGAACTTAGAGAACAGGTACCGGTTATTAAGGAATTACTGCACAAAATGAATATAACAACCATAGAGTTGCCGGGATTTGAAGCTGATGATGTTATTGGAACCATGTCCAAAATAGGGGAAGATGCAGGAATGGATGTATGTGTATTTTCAGGAGACAGGGATTTGCTTCAGCTAGCCTCTGACAAAGTTATGATATGCATCCCTAAAACAAAAAAGGGACAGACTACCGTTGAAAAATATAAAACAGAAGAAGTAAAAGAGCTTTATAAGGTTACTCCTGTTGAATTTATTGATGTTAAGGCATTGATGGGAGATTCTTCCGATAATATACCGGGGGTTCCGGGAATTGGCGAAAAGGGTGCCACAAACATTATTGAACAGTTTGGTTCTATTGAAAATGCCTATGAGCACGCAGAAGAAATCAGTAACAAGCGTAATAAAACTGCGTTATTAGAGCATTACGACATGGCACAAATGAGTAAGGTTCTTGCCACAATTAACAGGAAATCACCTGTTGAAACTAAGATTGAGGATTGTGTATTTGAAGATATATACACTGCCGATGCATTAGATATGATAAAACACCTGGAATTTAAAAGCATGATTCCGAGATTTTCAGGAGTTACCTTAGAAAACAAATATGAGGATTCCTTTGTTAAAATTTCCCAGCCTGATAAAGCTGAAGAATTATTTAATAACCTTAAATCTGCAGATAAAATAGGACTTTATATTTATGGAAACAATGACATTACAGGTATTTCCATATGTAAAGAAGATGATGCAGTTTACTTTTTACCTGTTTTTGGACTTATTACTAAAGAATATCTTATATTCCATATCAGGGATATTGTAAATTCCAATTGCATAATTTCTGTTGCCAATATAAAAGAAAATAACGATATATTTAATAAAACTATTTTAGAAAATGACGAAAATTCTAATCTTTTTGATGTGGAAATAGCGGCATACCTTATTAATCCTTTATCTAACACATATCTTTACGACGATATTGCAAGGGATTATTTAGGAATTACATTACCGTCTATGGAAGAAATTTTTCCTAAAGTAAAAAAAGGTGAGGTATCACCTTATGAAATAGAAGAAAACGTTATTAATTATTGCTGCTACAATGCCCTTGTAAATTATAAGGCTTATGATGTTTTAAAGTCAAAGCTAATTGAAACAGATATGTGGGATGTATATAGCAATATTGAAATTCCATTAACTTATGCCTTATATTCTATGGAAAAGTGCGGAATTATGATTAAACCGGAAGAACTAAAGGAATATGGCAACAGATTAAACGGAGACATTAAAATTCTTGAAAAGGAAATATATGACGAAGCAGGTCATGATTTTAATATTAATTCCCCTAAACAGTTAGGAGAAATTCTTTTTGGAGAAATGGGTCTTCCCGGTGGTAAGAAAACCAAAACAGGATATTCTACCTCAGCATCAGTTCTTGAGAAATTAGAGCCGGAGTATCCTTTTGTAAGAAAGATTCTTGAATACAGACAGCTTACAAAGCTTAAATCCACATATGCTGATGGTTTGGCAGTGTATATTGGAGACGACAGCCGTATTCACGGTAAATTTAATCAAACCATAACAGCCACAGGAAGAATCAGTTCCACTGAGCCTAATCTTCAAAACATTCCTGTAAGAATGGCTTTAGGACGGGAAATAAGAAAAGTCTTTGTTCCAAAGGATGATTGTGTATTTTTAGATGCAGATTATTCTCAGATTGAACTTAGAATCCTTGCCCATATGTCTGATGATGAAAATTTAATTGAAGCCTACAGAGAATCAAAAGACATACACGCGGCAACGGCATCTTTGGTATTTCATGTGCCTTTAGATGAAGTTACAAAGACCCAGCGTAGCAATGCCAAAGCAGTTAATTTTGGTATTGTATACGGAATCAGTTCCTTTGGCTTAAGTCAGGATTTGTCAATCAGCAAAAAAGAGGCTGAAAAATATATTGATGACTACTTTAAAAGTTATCCGGGAATTAAGAACTATCTGGATAATTCAGTTAAGGAAGCAAAGGAAAAGGGATATTCAACTACCATGTTCGGAAGAAGAAGACCTATTCCTGAATTAAAAGCCGGAAATTTTATGCAGAGACAATTTGGCGAACGTGTGGCAATGAATTCACCTATTCAGGGAACTGCTGCGGATATTATGAAAATTGCCATGATTAACGTGGAAAGAGAATTAAGGAAGAACAACCTTAAATCAAGAATTGTTTTACAGGTTCACGATGAACTTCTAGTAGAAACATACAAAGATGAAATTTCCACGGTACAGGATATTTTGGTTAAAAACATGGAAGGCGCAGCAAATTTACATGTTCCTTTGGATGTTGATGTTAAAGAGGGCAACAATTGGGACGAGGCACATTAACTACAGAAAGAAGAAACATATGATTATTGGAATAATTGGAGGTGTAGGAAGTGGTAAATCCACTGTTCTTGACTACCTTGAAGAAAAATATAATGCCAACATTATCAAGTCAGATTTAGTGGCAAAAGATATTATGACACCGGGTCATAAGGTATACCATAAAGTTTTAAGTACCTTTCCTGAAGTAAATGATAATGGTAATATTGACAGGACAAAATTGGCTGAAATAGTATTTAATGACAAGGATAAATTAGACCTGTTAAACAGCATAACCCATCCGGGAACAATTGATGAAATTAACCGTTTAATTGATATATCAAAATCTGATGTTACGGTAGTTGAGTCAGCCATCCTTATAGGCTCAGGCATTGAAAAACGATGTCATGAGCTTTGGTTTGTTTACTGTGAAAGGGAAGAACGGATAAGAAGACTTATTAGTTCAAGAGGATATTCAAGACAAAAGGCAATTGATATAATAAACAGTCAGCCGGATGATGATGAGTACAATTTCTATGCCGATGAATATATTGATAATTCCTCAACTCCTTCATCCACAATGGAGCAAATTGATTTAATTATGAATAGGGAAATTTGTTAATTTTTTTGTTGACTAATTTTCTTATAAGAGTTAAGATATGTAGCGTGCTACATATCTTTTTTGAGTAGGAACATAAATGACTAAAATTCATTTTTAGGATGCGTCCTACCAATTGCCAACACCCACGGTAGAGGCACTACCATATTCATATTATTTAAGGAGGAAATATGGATGAACATTTTGGACCAATCATAAAAAGGATTGATCAGTTATTTAAAATCAGAATGAATCAGAATTTACAGCAGCTAGATATAACTGCAACACAAATGCACGTTTTATTGCATCTGCATTGTAACAGTGGCAATAAAATAACCCAGAAGGATTTAGCAAATCATTTTGAAGTCAAACATTCAACAATGGCAGGAATCCTTAGTCGTCTTAGTGAAAAAAGCCTTATTGAAATAACAGTGGATGAAGAAAACAAAAAATTTAAAAATATCACTCTCACAAACAAAGCAATGGAAAAAATTGAATTAATGACATCACAAAGGGATGAAACAGAATCCATTTTGTTAAAAGGCTTTTCATCAGATGAAACTACAAGACTTCGTGCATATCTTGAAAGATTATATAGTAATTTAGTAAGTGGCACAGATATATCTGAACAGGATATTTGCTGTCTGAAAAAAGAATTTGAGAGGAGAAACCATGATTAGAACACTGGGAAAACATATTAAAGGTTATATTACGGCATCAATATTGACACCTCTGTGTATGTTAGCGGAAGTTGTAGTGGAAAATTTCATTCCATTGCTAATGTCTGTTATTATTGATTCCATAGGAACCGGAGATTTAAAGAAAATTTACATTACATCAGCCATAATGCTTTTACTTGCCCTTGCAGGTCTCATTACCGGTTTTGGTGGCGGAGTATTCGGTGCTAAGGCTTCAACAGGCTTTGCCAAAAACTTAAGAAAAGCAATGTTTGCAAATATTCAGACATTTAGTTTTTCAAACATTGATAAATTCAGCACCGCAGGTCTTGTTACAAGACTTACAACGGATGTAACCAATATTCAAAATGCTTATCAGATGATACTTAGAATGGCAGTAAGAGCACCTTTTAGCCTTATTGTTGCCATGATTATGGCATTTTCCGTATCACCTAAAATGGCAAGTGTTTATCTTATAGCAGTTATTATTTTAGGTATTATCCTTGCATTTATTACCGGTGGTGCATTTAAGTATTTCAGTCAGGTATTTAAAAAATACGATGAATTAAATGAAAGTGTACAGGAAAACGTAACTGCCATGCGTGTCGTAAAGGCATATGTAAGAGAAGATTACGAGAGAAAGAAATTCAGCAAGGCAAGCTATAACGTATATAAAATGTTTATAAAGGCTGAGGGAATTGTTTCCCTTAATGCCCCTATTATGATGACTACAGTTTATTCATGTATATTGATAATCAGCTGGCTTAGTGCCCAGGCAATTGTGGCAGGTGGAAATCTTCCTCCAAATCTTACCACAGGAAACTTAACATCTCTTCTTGCATACTGCATGAATATACTTATGAGTCTTATGATGCTTTCAATGGTATTTGTTATGATTACCATGAGTTTATCCAGTGGTAAACGTATTGCAGAGGTTTTAAATGAAAAGGCAGATATTGTTAATCCGACAAATCCTGATTACGATGTACCTGACGGAAGCATTACATTTAAAAATGTTAATTTCAGATACAATCAAACCAGTGAAAAGCCTATTCTTGAAAATATTAATATTCATATTAATTCCGGTGAAACAATAGGAATTATGGGAGGAACAGGTAGTGCCAAATCAAGCTTTGTTAATCTTATTAGCAGATTGTATGATATAGAGCCACCTGCAGATGAAAACACCGAAAGTTATCTTTTAGTAGGTGGAAAAGATGTAAAAAGCTATGACCTTGATACCTTGAGACAGGAAGTTAGTGTTGTATTACAAAAGAACGTTCTCTTTTCAGGAAGTATTTTGGATAATTTAAGATGGGGTGATCCTAATGCCACTGAAGAGGAATGTATAAGAGCCTGCAAATTAGCATGTGCAGATGAATTTATTGAAAAAATGCCTGACAAATATAACACCCACATTGAACAGGGTGGAGCTAATGTATCAGGTGGCCAGAAACAACGACTTTGTATTGCCCGCGCATTACTTAAAAAGCCTAAAATTCTTATTTTAGATGACAGCACCAGTGCAGTTGATACTTTAACAGACAGCAGGATAAGAAAGGCATTTAAAGAAGAAATACCTGATACAACTAAAATTATTATTGCCCAGAGAATATCAAGTATTATGGATGCAGACAGAATTATTGTTTTAGATGACGGAAAGATAAATGGTATCGGAACCCATAATGAACTTCTTGAAAATAATGAGATTTACAGAGAAGTTTATATGCAGCAGTCTAACGACAATGGTGATTTTGACAAGAAAGGAGGGGAAGCATAATGGCTCAGGCAAAAGTTGTAAAAGGGCCCGGAAGAAGAAATATGGGACCAAGACAAAAAATTGATCATCCTTTCAAAATATTGGGACAGATAATTAAATTTGTTGGAAAGTATTATGGAGTACACCTTGTTATAGTTTTACTTTGTATTATAGGAAGTGTTTTCGCCAATGTTCAGGGAACATGGTTTATGAAGGCTTTAGTTGATGACTACATTCTCCCTATGGTTAAAACCGGAAGTACGGATTTCGCACCTTTAGTGGGAGCTATGACCAAAGTTGCCGGCTTTTATGTTATAGGTATTCTTACATCACTTATACAGGCGGAACTTATGGTTTTTGTAACCCAGGGTACCCTTAAACACTTAAGGGATGCCATGTTTGACCACATGCAGGGACTTCCAATTAAATATTTTGACACTCACTCCCATGGAGATATTATGTCCATGTATACTAATGACATTGATACATTAAGACAGTTTATAAGTCAGTCTTTCCCTCAAATGTTAAACAGTGCCATTACTATTGTAAGTGTTCTTGCATGTATGTTTGCATTAAGTATTCCTCTTACAATTATTACATTAATTATGATTGCTTTAATATCTTTTGTATCAAAGAAATTAACCGGTCTTTCAGGACGTTATTTTCTTTCCCAGCAAAAGGATATTGGTGCAGTAAACGGCTATATAGAGGAAATGATGGAAGGACAGAAAGTTGTTAAGGTTTTCTGCCATGAGAATCAGGCCATTGATGAATTTAACGAATTAAACGAAAAGTTATATCATTCAGCAAATAATGCCAATAAATTTGCCAATGTTATGGGGCCTTGTAATGCACAGCTTTCCAATGTAAGTTATGTATTATGTGCCTGTATAGGTGCAGTTCTTGCCATTAACGGAATAGCAGGATTTACCATGACTCCCGGAAAGCTCATTACCTTTTTAACATATAATAAGCAGTTTGCCCAGCCAATTAATCAGATAACAATGCAGATGAACAGTATTGTTATGGCATTAGCAGGAGCTGACAGAATCTTTAAACTGTTAGCCGAAAAGCCTGAAACTGACGAAGGTTATGTTACATTGGTACGTTCAAAATATGAAAAAGGTGAAATTGTAGAATGTAGCGAAAGAACAGGAACCTGGGCATGGAAGCATTATCATAAAGAAGACGGCACCACAACTTATGTTCCTATGAAAGGTGAAATTGTTTTTGACGGTGTTGATTTTGGCTACAATGATGACAAAATTGTTCTTCATGATGTAAAGCTTTATGCTAATCCGGGACAGAAGCTTGCCTTTGTTGGTTCTACCGGTGCCGGCAAAACAACCATAACTAATTTAATTAACAGATTTTATGATATTCAGGATGGTAAAATCAGATATGACGGAATTAACATAAACAAAATTAAAAAGGCAGATTTAAGACGCTCTCTTGGAATTGTACTTCAGGATACTCATTTATTCTCTGCCACAGTTATGGAAAATATCCGTTATGGTAATCTAGATGCTACAGATGAAGAAATAATTGCGGCAGCAAAGCTTGCCAATGCTGACAGCTTCATTAGAAGACTTCCTGATGGATATAACACAATGCTTATAGGAGATGGTGGTAATTTATCTCAGGGACAGCGTCAGTTGTTAGCCATAGCCAGAGCAGCAGTTGCTAATCCACCGGCATTAATTCTTGACGAGGCTACGTCCTCCATAGATACAAGAACAGAACGTATAGTTCAGGAAGGAATGGATGCATTAATGAAAGGAAGAACTACCTTTGTTATTGCCCATAGATTATCAACCATCAAAAACAGCGACTGTATTATGGTTCTTGAAAACGGAAGAATTATTGAGAGAGGAAACCATGATGAATTAATGGCGCAAAAGGGAACCTATTATCGTCTCCAAACAGGAAGCAGTCAAAGTTAAAAGTTTTATTTTAATACTTTGCGGCATATATTAGTAAAAAATATATGCCGCTTATTTTATGAAGAAAACTTATTGTATCTTTTTAATTTTAGTTTTATCTGTTTTAAATAATTATATATTTTCAGAGATTTTTTCCGCTTACTATGATATTACCGTAAATATTGTAGAATCTGAAAAATTCAGAAATAATAACATTTCAGAAAAAGCTATTACAAATGCTGCTGAAATCGCATCTAATGAGAAATGCACCTTGTCAGATATTCTTACACCCCTTTACGTTTTTAATAACTGCTCCATAAGTAATTTTAGCGAAACCTACAAAGATATTAAAAATATGAAAAAGCAATTTGTCTTTTCACATCCTTACGAATATAAGGAATGCAGTAAAGCCTTAGCTGCAATATATAATGACATTAAGTTTTTTCCTGTTTTAAAAAGCAATTCTTCTGACTACTGGGTTTCATATGATAATTCCTATGGTGCGGACAGAAATTATAATGGCAAATACAAACATGAAGGTATTGATATTATGGCTGAAAATAATGTTAGCGGATACTACCCGGTAATCAGCGTTACTGATGGAGTTGTGGAAAACATGGGTTGGCTTGAAAAGGGAGGATACCGGGTTGGCATAAGAAGTAATTCCTCCGGTTATTTTTATTATGCCCATTTAAGCAGCTACGCAGGGATAAAAAAGGGAGATAAAATTAAAGCCGGAACATTGCTGGGATATATGGGAGATACCGGTTACGGAAAAGTAGAAGGAACTTCCGGGAATTTTGCCGTTCATCTTCATTTTGGAATATATATTGCCACAAAAAATTATTCAGAGCTTAGTGTTAATCCCTATACGGTTTTAAAATACCTTGAGACTAAAACCCTTGCTGCCGATTATTAACTCTTGTAATAACAACTTTAAAAGTGTAAAATATATAAGAATATTGACTAGAAAGAAGGTACAAAATTATGAATAAAATAAGTACAAACAAAGCTCCGGCAGCTATCGGACCATACTCACAGGCAGTTAAAACAGGAAATCTTTTATTTACATCAGGACAGATTGCCCTTGACCCTGCAACAGGTGAAATCGTAGGTGCAACCATTACCGAGCAGACAGAACAGGTAATGAAGAATTTAGGAGCAATTCTTGAAGAAGCAGGTGTTACATACGAAAATGCCGTAAAAACAGTTTGTTTTTTAGCTGATATGAATGACTTTGCTACATTTAATGAAATCTACGGAAAATATTTTACAGGAAAACCTGCAAGAAGCTGTGTGGCAGTTAAAACCCTTCCAAAGAATGTATTGTGTGAAGTAGAAGTAATTGCAGAAATTTAAAAATTAGGAGTACAATATGACAAAGGATTATATGTTTAACAATAACTTAGAAATATCGTCTTTTAACGGAGAAGGCTACCTTCCCCTTATTGATTTTGAAAGCTGGCGTGTTGCTGAGCTTAGATATTGTGAAGAATTAGAAGTGGATAAACTAAAGGATATGCAAAAGCATAATGAATCTGACGAAGTGTTTATCTTACTAAATGGAGATTTTACTTTGTTTTTAGGTGGACAAGGTTCTGAAATCGGTAAAATAGAAGCCATAAAACTTGAGCCCTTAAAGCTTTACAATGTAAAAAAAGGTACATTTCACACCCACACCCCTGAAAAAAACTGTACTGTTCTTATTGTTGAAAATAGGAATACCTGCGATGATAATTCACCAAAGGTCAAACTTACCAAAGAACAGAAAAAAGTTATTGAAACTCTTTACAGGGATTTAAATTAATTTTGCGAGGTTTTTAATGAGATTAGACAAATACCTTACAAATCAGGGAATCGGTTCAAGAAGTCAGGTTAAGGCATTGATAAAATCAAAAAAAGTATTTGTGAATAATGTTTTGGAAAATAAACCTGAAAGACATATTGACGAAAATAATGATATAGTTTCCCTTGACGGAGTAAACTTAGAATATAACAAATTTTACTATTATATGTTAAACAAACCTCCGGGAGTCCTTACGGCAGTAAAGGATAATAATTACAAAACCGTTATGGATATTATGGATGTAACTCCTAAAGAAGGACTTTTCCCGGTTGGTCGTTTAGATAAGGATACCGAAGGGTTGTTACTAATTACTAATGACGGTGAATTATCCCACAATCTGTTATCTCCCAAAAAACATGTAAATAAAACATATTACGTGGAATTAAACGGTGAATTAATAGACAGCGATATAGATTTGTTTGCTAAAGGACTGGATATTGGTGAAAAAAATATTACTAAACCTGCTAAGTTAGAGATTCTTTCTGGTAGAAACAGGGCATATATAACCATAACTGAAGGAAAATATCATCAGGTTAAGCGAATGTTTCAGGCAATTGGTCTTACAGTTACATTCCTAAAAAGAATTTCCATGGGTTCTCTTATATTGGATAAAAACTTAAAGTCCGGAGGATACAGGAAACTAACTGAAGAAGAAATTAGCAACTTAAAATCAAACTAAAACAATAGGTAAGAATGTATGCAGGAAATTATTATTGGCAAAAATGAAGTCGGACAGCGATTTGATAAGTTTCTTTTTAAATTTTTCAAAGAAGCACCGGGAAGTTTCATTTATAAAATGCTTCGTAAAAAAAATATAGTTTTAAATAACAAAAAAGCTAATGGTAAAGAGAAATTAAATATTAACGACAGTGTGAAAATCTATATGACAGATGACACCATTGATAAGTTTACAGGGAAAGGAAACAGCAGTGTTTTAACTCTTCCCCATTTTTCATTAGATGTTGTATATGAAGATGAAAATATTATCATTGTAAATAAGCCATCAGGAATTTTAAGCCAAAAAGCCCAAAAAGACGACATTTCAATTAATGAATATATTATTTCGTACCTTGTTGAAACTAAAAGTCTGTCGGCTACCCAACTAAAGACCTTTAAACCGGGAGTCTGTAACCGTCTTGACCGCAATACCAGCGGATTAATTATAGCCGGAAAATCTTTAATCGGGCTACAGACAATGTCTGAAATTATAAAAAAACGTTCCATGGACAAGTTTTATTTAACACTGGTTTCAGGTTACCTTGATAAAACCACAACTATAAAGGGTTATTTAAAAAAAGACAAAAAAACTAACAAGGTTACTATTTCAAACAAAGAAACACCTGATGGAAAGTATATTGAAACAAAGTATGAGCCTATTGGTTTTGGAGAAAACCTTACATTATTAAAAGTAAAACTTGTAACAGGACGCGCCCACCAGATACGTGCCCATTTATCTTCAATTGGTCACGGAATCATTGGTGATTACAAATATGGAAATAAAAAAATTAATGATATATACAAAGAAAAATACGGATTAAAGGATCAGCTTCTACATTCATGGATAATGAGTTTTCCCGAAATCAAAGGAGCTTTATGTGATTTATCCCAGCAAACGATAAAGGCAGCTGTTCCTGAAATTTTCAAAAAAATAATTGATGAAAATATTCAAACACCAACGGAGGTTTAAATGGGAACATGGTCGTCAAGAGGGCTTCGTGGCTCAACCCTTGAAGATATGATAAATATGACAAATGAACACTACAGACAGCAGAAGCTTGCATTAATTCAGAAAATTCCCACACCCATTACTCCTGTTGAAATTGACCAAAGCACAAGGCATATTACATTGGCATATTTTGAGAAGCAAAGTACCGTTGATTACATAGGAGCCGTACAGGGAATACCTGTTTGTTTTGATGCAAAGGAATGTGCCGTTAAAACCTTTCCTATAATGAACATTCATGAACATCAGGTTAAATTCATGGAAGATTTTGAAAAACAGGGTGGAATTTCCTTTATTCTGTTATTTTTTAGTAGTTTAAATGAAACTTACTATATACCCTTTAAAGATATCAAATTTTTCTATGAAAGAAGCTTAAACGGTGGCAGGAAAAGTTTTACATATGATGAAATAGATAAAAATTACAAAATTAATTCCACATCAGGAGCTGTTGTTCATTATCTTGAAGGAATAAAAAGAGATTTACAAAACAGATAATCCAAATATTGACAAGAAATGTAAATTAGTGTAATATAATTTCATTCTGATAATAAGGTAGTGAATTACTACTTTAATTCGTTAAAGCGATTGACTAAATATTTTAGGAGGTACTATGGAAAAGGTATTATTACATACACCGGTGGGAGTCAGGGACATTTACAGTAAGGAATGTGCCATAAAAATGACAGTTGAAAACAAAATAAACAATTTATTTAATTTATATGGATTTCATAATATTCAAACACCAACCTTTGAATTTTTTGATATATTTAGTAAGGAGAGAGGATCTGTTGCCTCTAAAAATATGTACAAGTTTTTTGACAGGGAAGGAAACACTCTTGTATTAAGACCTGACGTTACTCCTTCCATTGCAAGACTTGCAGCAAAGTATTATATGGATGTTAATGTTCCAATTAAATTGTGCTACAATGCCAACACATACATTAACAATTCCGAACTTCAGGGAAAGTTAAAAGAAATTACACAGCTTGGCTGTGAGCTGATAAATGATGATTCCGTAGAGGCGGATGCAGAAATGATTGCCTTAGTTGTGGAATCCTTAAAAGCCGCTGGATTAGAGGAGTTTTTAGTTGAAATCGGTCATGTGGATTTCTATAACGGAATACTTCAGGACTGTGGTTTGGATGCAGAAACGGAAAATGAAATTAATAACTACATTCAAAACAAAAATGATTTTGGTGTTGAAGAAATTTTAAACCGTGAGGGTGTAACAGGTGAAGCAAAGGAAGCAATGCTTAAATTACCGGAGCTGTTTGGTTCTGTGGAAGTATTAGATAAGGCACAGCAGCTCACTTCAAATAAAACTGCTTTAGATGCCATTAAGCGTCTTAAATCCCTTTATTCTATTTTAGAAGATTATGGGGTATCAAAATATATAAGCTTTGATTTAGGTACATCCAGCAATTACGGATACTATACCGGAATTATTTTTAAAGGATATACCTATGGAACCGGCGACAAAATCGTTGCGGGAGGCCGATATGACAAATTACTGTCACAGTTTGGAAAAAATGCAGCTTCCATTGGTTTTGCCATTTATATGGACCAGATAATGGTAGCATTAAATGCCAAATCATATACCGGAAAAACCGATTATGAATATCAGGTTATTATATATGAACCGGCATTTAGAAAATCTGCACTATCTTTAGCAGAGGTTTTAAGAAATAACGGCATAAAAACAGAGCTTATTCCAAAAAAGCCGGATATTGCCATTGAGGAATACGTTAATTTCAAGAAAGAGGACGGTGCATCAAAGATTACATATGTTTCTAATGATGGTGCCGTGGAATTGTAGGTGACAACATGAGATATTTAACATTTGCATTAGCTAAAGGACGTCTGGCAAAAACAGCCATGAAAATGTTTGAAGATATTGGGATTGAATGTGAGGAGATGAAAGATGAAAAAACACGAAAGCTTATTTTTGTAAATGAAGATTTAAAGCTTCGCTTTTTCCTTGCCAAGGCAAGTGATGTTCCAACTTATGTGGAATACGGTGCTGCCGATATTGGAATTGTAGGAAAAGACACAATTTTAGAAGAAGACAGAAAATTATATGAAGTACTTGATTTAGGATTTGGAAAGTGCCGCATGTGTGTATGTGGTCCTAAATCTGCCAGGGAGCTTTTAAAAGACCACGAAATGATACGTGTGGCTTCAAAGTATCCCAAAATTGCAAAGGATTATTTCTATAACAAAAAATATCAGACTGTTGAAATAATTAAATTAAACGGTTCTGTTGAGTTAGCTCCTATTGTAGGTTTATCAGAGGTTATTGTTGATATTGTGGAAACAGGAACTACCTTAAAAGAAAACGGTCTTGAAGTATTAGAAGAAGTTTGTCCATTATCAGCCAGAATGGTAGTAAATCAGGTAAGCATGAAAATGGAAGACGAACGAATCAGAAAAATTATTTCAGATTTAAAGCAAAATATAAATCTTTAGGAGGCAACCATGAGAATAGTTAAATTAGATGACACATCAAAAAAGAATATTTTAAACGACCTTTTAAAAAGGAGCCCAAATAATTATGATAAATATGCCGACAGTGTAAATGAAATCCTTCAAAATGTTAAGGAAAACGGTAACAAGGCATTATTTGATTACACATTAAAATTTGACAAAGCTGACATTTCAGCAGAAAACATTAAAGTTACTAAGGAAGAAATTGAAGAAGCTTATAATTCTTTAGAAAACCCTGAATTAGTGGATATTATTAAAAAATCCCTAAAAAATATTAAAGACTATCATGAAAAACAAAAGCAGTACAGCTGGTTTGATTCCAAAACAGATGGTTCAATTTTAGGTCAGAAGGTTACTGCCTTAGCCCGTGTTGGTGTTTATGTACCGGGAGGTAAGGCTGCTTATCCGTCATCTGTACTTATGAACGTTATTCCGGCAAAGGTTGCAGGGGTAGATGAAATAGTTATGGTTACACCTCCGGGAAAGGATGGAAAAGTTAATCCTAATACATTAGTTGCAGCTAACGAAGCAGGAGTAGATGTAATATATAAAGTAGGCGGTGCTCAGGCAATTGCAGCTCTTGCTTACGGAACCGAATCCATCAAGAAAGTAGACAAGATTGTAGGACCGGGAAATATTTACGTAGCCCTTGCCAAAAAAGCTGTTTTTGGTTATGTAAGCATTGATTCTGTTGCAGGTCCAAGTGAAATAATGGTTATAGCTGATGAAAGTGCCAATCCACGATATGTGGCTGCTGATCTTTTATCTCAGGCAGAACATGACGAACTTGCTTCAGCTATTTTAGTAACTACCAGCACTGAACTTGCTAATGAAGTTTCAAAGTGGGTTGACTTCTTTGTTTCAAAATTAAAAAGAAATGAAATTTTAACTAAATCATTAGAAAATTACGGATATATACTTGTTGCAGATAATATGGAAGATGTGATAGATATCGCTAATGAAATTGCATCTGAGCATTTAGAGATTTTAACAACAAATCCATTTGACACAATGACAAGAGTTAGAAATGCAGGAGCTATTTTCCTTGGAGAATACAGTTCCGAACCTCTTGGAGACTATTTTGCAGGTCCAAACCACGTACTTCCAACTAATGGTACGGCAAAATTCTTCTCACCACTTAGTGTTGATGATTTCATAAAAAAATCAAGCATAATCAGTTTTTCAAGAGAAGCCCTTATGCCTCTTAGTGATGATATTCAAAAATTTGCCAAGGCTGAAGGACTTACAGCTCATGCTAACTCCATAAGAGTAAGATTTGAGGAAGATGACAACAACTGTCAGTAAAAGGGAGGATATTATGACAAGAACAGGCGATTGTGTAAGAAATACCAGCGAAACCCAGATAGAAGTATCCATAAATCTTGATGGTACTGGAAAATCTGAAGTCAACACAGGCATTGGTTTCTTTGACCATATGCTTATTAGCTTTGCAAAACACGGATTATTTGATTTAACTGTTAAAGTTACAGGAGATTTATATGTGGATTGTCACCATACAATAGAAGATACCGGCATTGCCCTTGGTATAGCCATTAGAAAGGCATTAGGAGACAAAAAATCCATAAGAAGATACGGACATACCATTCTTCCAATGGATGAGTCCCTTGTATTGTGTGCCCTTGATTTGTCAGGAAGACCTTATCTTGTTTTTAATGTAGATTTTACAACTGACAGGGTAGGATATTTTGACACTGAAATGGTTAAGGAATTTTTCCACGCAATTACCTATGCCGTAGGAATGAATCTTCATATAAAAATGCTTGAAAGTGGTAATAACCACCATATGATTGAAGGTATTTTTAAGGCTTTCGCTAAAGCCCTTGATCAGGCAACATTAACCGATAGCAGAATAAATGATGTTTTATCCACGAAAGGAACACTATAATGAACCAAATAAAATTAATACCAACAATATATTTATATAAAGGAAAAGCCGTAGATGAAGGCGGTGCAACGCTGTTAGGCGACGGAGATGCCGTAAGAATTGCCTTATGCTTTGACAGTAACGGAGCTGACGAAATTCTTATTTATGATATTTCCTCTACCGACAGGGAACATGAAGCCAATATCAGTACCATAATTAACATTGCAGACAATGTTGACATTCCAATGCTTGTAGGCGGAAATGTAAAAAGATTAGAAGATGTAAAGAAATATATATATACAGGAGCTAAAAAAGCAATATTATCATTAAAAAATAATCAGGAGCTTATTAAAGAGGCCTCTGAGCGCTTTGGCAGTGAAAATATATCAATTTTGCTAGATACTGATATTGAAAAATTATCATGCAACAAAGGACTTTATTCTTTAGTGATTTCAGACAAAGTAATAGCTACAGATGACAAAGTATTACTTACTAATTGTAATGATGTATATAATCTTACACCTGATAATTCACTCTATGGTGTTTCTTCAGATATCTTTAATGAAAACTTTGACTTTATGGAATTAAAGCACAAGCTAAAGGAGAGTGGATTAGCTGTAAACACTTTTGAAACTGACATGAAGTTTTCTGATTTTAAAACCAACAGTGACGGAATGATTCCTGTTATTGTTCAGGATTACGAAACCAGTCAGGTTCTTATGTTAGCATACATGAACGAAGAAGCCTTTAATTTAACCATAAAAACCGGTCGTATGACATATTTTAGCAGAAGCCGTAATGAACTGTGGGTTAAAGGTGAAACCTCCGGACATTATCAGTTTGTAAAAGAATTATCCATGGATTGTGATTTAGATACAATGCTTGCTAAAGTAAGACAAATAGGTGTTCCGTGCCACACAGGGGCAGATACCTGCTTCTTTAACAATCTTGTAAAAAAAGAATATGACAACACAAATCCCATAAAAGTTTTTGAGGATGTGTATAAAGTAATTCTTGACAGAAAGAAAAATCCAAAGGAAGGCTCCTATACCAACTATCTTTTTGATAAAGGAATAGATAAAATTCTTAAAAAAGTAGGAGAAGAGGCCACTGAAATAGTAATAGCCGCCAAAAATCCTGATCCACAGGAAGTTAAATATGAAATTTCTGACTTTTTGTACCATGTAATGGTATTAATGGCAGAAAAAGGCGTAACCTGGAAAGAAATTACAAAGGAACTTTCCAGACGATAAAAATTTATCCAAATGTGTCGTAAAACCCCTTGCTTTAGCTATGGGGATATAAGACATGTCCATCGAATTTACGCAAGTAAATGAAGATGGACAAATATATGATTGTATTAACTTTAAAATGGTAGTATAATACAGGCATGAATACAACATATAAATCCAATAACAATGTCGTCTATTCCTGCAAATACCATGTGGTATGGTGTCCAAAGTATAGGCGAAAAGTATTAATTAATGGTGTGGATGTCAGATTAAAGGAATTACTCCTTGAGCATGCCATAAATCTTTCTGTAGACATTCTGGAAATGGAAATAATGCCAGATCATGTACACATACTGATGGAAGTAGACCCGCAATTTGGTATCCACAAAGCAGTAAAGTCCTTAAAAGGATATACTTCCAGAATTTTAAGAGAAGAATTTCCGTATCTCAGAACAAAAATGCCAACTCTTTGGACAAACAGCTATTTTGTATCTACAGTGGGTGGTGCTCCACTGGAAATAATCAGGCAGTATATTGAAAATCAGAAAACATCGCAAAGACAAAAAGGTAAAATGGGATAATGCAAAAAGGTATCAAATTTAGAATCTACCCTAACAGGGAACAGCAGAATTTAATCAATCAGACTCTTGGCTGTTGCAGACTAATCTACAACAAGGGACTTGCCATGCGTAATGAAGCCTTTAGGAACGGAAGTAAAATAGGCTATTCCCAGACTTCCGCAATGCTGACGGAACTTAAAAAGTGTGAAGATTTTGCTTTCCTGAAAGTGGTGGATTCTATTGCGTTACAACAGTCTTTGCGTGACCTCGACAGAGGGTTTGTAAACTTTTTTCAGAAACGTGCAGCACACCCAACATTCAAAAGTAAACACAATCACCACCAGTCATACAGGACCGTAAACCAGGGTGGTAAAATCCGTATTGCAGGTAAATACATCAAACTCCCTAAACTTGGCTATGTCAGAATACGTCAGTCCATGGAAGTTGGAAAAATCAAAAATGTAACGATTGAGCATACTCCTGCAGGCAGGTATTTTGCGGTTCTTAACGTGGAATTTGAACCACAGCCAAGACCGAACAATGGTGGTTGCATAGGCATTGATGTAGGTATTAAAGAGTTTTACTCAGACAGTAACGGAAGTAGTGTGTCAAATCCGAAATATCTTGAAAAATCAATGCGTAAACTGATCCGTGAACAGCGTAAGCTGTCAAGAAAACAGAAAAACTCCAATAACCGCAACAGACAGCGTATTAAGGTTGCCTTAGTCCACGAAAGGATTACAAACCAGAGAAATGACTTCCTGCAGAAACAGTCTACCATGCTGATTCGTGAAAACCAAACAATCTGCATCGAAGATTTGAAAGTAAAAAATATGATGCGTAATCATAAACTGGCACAGCACATCGGTTCAGCATCATGGAGTAAGTTTTTTGATATGCTTGCATACAAGTCTGTCTGGTATGGGAATGATGTAATCAAAGTGCCAACACTTTACCCGAGCAGCCAGACCTGTTCTTGCTGTGGGTATAAAAACCCATTAATAAAAAAATGGGGCTGTGCGATAGCCCCATTTTTTAATTAATGTAAAGCAACTGTTTTGGCTTATTTTCTTTAATACATTTAATGTAGTCCACAATACTTTCAAACCTTTCCTCCACGCCAATGCCGGAGCAGGTAATATCATGATGGTGGCTGTCACCCCCGGCAGTAATTGGAAGATTATATTGTTTTGCATACATATATGCTCTTTCATTTTCTTCGTTATAATTTCCTGCATTGTACACCTCCACCCCGTGTACCTGCTTAGGAAAAAGTCTGATTTTTGGTATATATGGTCTGTCTCTGAAAGGATGAGCATGTATAACCATTCCACCATATTTTGAAACCTCCAAAAACTGCTCCTTTATTGTCCAATGTTCAACTTCAGGGTGATTAAGCAGCCATTCCTTATCAAGTCCATAAACTAAGAAATCCTGTCCATCATATGTTTCTTCCCATCCGAAGAATACCTGAAGACCTATTTTATCTCCATAGTATTTTGCCTCCTCATATCCTCTGCAAAACAGATTAATTCTTTCTTCCCATGGCAAATCCTTTGGTATACAGGTATTTCCCCTAAAAAAATGTTCGGTAATAATAATTCCGGTATAGCCTGCATGCTTGTATTCTAAAGCCTGTCCCTTTCCTGAAATAGTAGCACATGCGCTTCCGTGTTTTGTATGTAAGTGTGTTTCGTATTTGTACATTTTATTAAAATCTCCCGGGTTAATATTTCGCTTTTATTGTAAAAAACATTTCTATATAGTATTATAAGGAATGGTATAATACTAAATTAAAGCATATGTGAAACTTATTTTTACAGCTAAATAGTATAACACATTAATATCACAAAAACTACAGAATTAATATAAAAGTCTAGGAGAAATATGAGAAAATTAGCTTTATCAGATGAAATATTGTTAAATATAGAAAAGCCTGCACGTTACATTGGAAATGAAGTAAACATGGTAGTTAAAGACCCTGAAAGTGTAGATATCAGATACGCCATGTGCTTTCCTGATGTATATGATATAGGTATGTCCCATTTAGGTATACAGATTATTTATGACTTATTAAATAAAAGAGATGATGTGTACTGTGAAAGAGTATACTCCCCATGGGTTGATTTAGATAAAATAATGCGTGAGAAAAATATCCCATTATTTGCCCTAGAATCCCAGGATAGTGTAAAGGACTTTGATTTTATCGGCATAACATTACAATACGAAATGTGTTACACTAACATATTACAGCTTCTTGATTTAAGTCAGGTGACCTTACTTTCAAAGGACAGAGGTGAGGATGAGCCTATTGTTATGGGTGGCGGTCCATGTTCTTACAATCCGGAACCGGTAGCAGATTTTTTTGATATTTTTTATATGGGCGAAGGGGAAACTGAATTTTATCACCTCCTTGATTTATATAAAGAAAACAAGAAAAACGGTGGTACAAGGAAAGAGTTTTTGGAAATGGCTGCGGAAATTCCATGTATGTATGTCCCGGCATTTTATGATGTGATATACAATGAAGACTGCACCATTAAAGAAATGGTTCCTAATAACCCTCATGCCAAAGGTGGCGTAAGAAAAGATATTGTACTTGATTTTGACAAAGTAGAATACCCTGAAAAGCCTCTTGTTCCCTTTATTAAGGTAACACAGGACAGATGTGTTCTTGAAGTACAAAGAGGCTGTATAAGAGAGTGTCGTTTTTGTCAGGCAGGTTCAGTATATAAGCCGTTAAGGGAAAAAAGCCTTGAAAAATTAAAATATTTAGCTACAACCATGCTAAAAACCACAGGGCAGGAAGAAATTTCCTTAAGTTCCTTAAGCACCAGTGACTACAGTCATTTAAAAGAGCTTATTGATTTCTTAATAGAAGAGTGTAAATCACGACATATAAATATTTCCCTGCCTTCTCTTAGAATTGATGCCTTTTCTTTAGACGTAATGAGCAAGGTACAGGATGTAAAGAAAAGCTCCATAACCTTTGCCCCGGAAGCAGGTACCCAAAGAATGCGTAACGTTATTAATAAAGGACTTACGGAAGAGGATATTTTAAATGGATGTGAACAGGCATTTAAAGGTGGCTGGAATAAAGTAAAGCTTTATTTTATGTTAGGTCAGCCAACTGAAACTAACGACGATGTTGACGGAATAATGGATTTATGCGAAAAAATAGCTGAATTATATTATGAAACAGTGCCAAAAGAAAAGAGAAACGGAAAATGCCAGATTACTGCCAGCACATCTTTCTTTGTGCCTAAGCCTTTTACACCATTTCAGTGGGCACCTATGTGTACCTCCAAAGATTTTCTGGATAAGGCACGAAGAATTAATGACAAATTAAAAACTCTGTTAAACAGAAAAAGTATTAAATATCATTGGCATGAGTCAGATATAAGTGTACTTGAAGGTTTACTGGCAAGAGGCGACAGAAAACTGGCAAAAACCATTCTTTATGTATATGAAAAAGGTGGAATATATGATGCCTGGTCAGAATTTCATAATGAAGAATTATGGCAGGAAGCCATTAAAGAAACAAATATAGATGTTGATTTTTATGTAACAAGAGAAAGAAAAGAAGATGAAATTTTCCCTTGGGATTTCATTGATACAGGAGTAACTAAAAATTTCTTACTTAGAGAATGGCATAATGCCCATAATGAAACCGTAACTCCTAACTGTCGTATGAAATGTTCCGGATGTGGAGCAGCATCTTTTGGAGGAGGTATTTGCCATGAAAATTAGAGTGCGTTTTTCAAAACAGGAACAAATGAAATTTATAGGTCATTTGGATATGGTTAGATATTTTCAAAAAGTAATGCGCCGTGGTGAAATTGATGTGGCATATTCGGAAGGTTTTTCACCTCACCAGAAAATGTCTTTTGCAGCACCTCTTAGTGTAGGTGTTTTAAGTAAAGGTGAATACTTTGATATGGAAGTAAACTCCACCCTTTCCACTAAAGAGGCAATAGAAAGAATAAACGAGCAAAACGTTGAAGGAGTAAAAGTTTTAAGCTATAAATTACTTCCTGATAATGCCAAAAATGCCATGGCTGTTATGTCTGCTGCAGATTATTTTGTATATACAGATATATTTACAGACGATGATATTACCGGTTTTATAAATCAGGATTCCATCAATGTAATTAAGAAGACTAAGAAAAGTGAGAAGGAAGTAGATATAAAGCCATTGATATATTCCATCAAAAAAGAGGATAATGGCATTTTTATAAAGCTTGCCCAGGGAAGTGCTCAAAATCTGAAACCAGAATTAGTAGTTACAGCCCTTGAAAATTTCACACAAAAAAGTGATACCTCATATATTTATGAGCGTCTTGATATGTATTGCACTGAGGATGGCAAGCTCATTTCCTTAGATAATATTGGTAGTGATATAGGAGAAAACATTGGATAACAGGCTGATTATAAGTGATTTTTATAATAACATATTACTTGGATTTTATTTTATTAATGATGAATTGTATCGTATTCAAAATTTCAGTGACAATTCATTAATAGGTAATATCTATTGCGGATATGTTAAGGATGTTGTAAAAAATATTGATGCAGCTTTCGTGGAATTCGGGGACAATTTAAAAGGATTTCTTTCCCTTAAAAATATAGAGAAAAAGCCAAAGTCCGGGGGCAAAATTTTAGTTCAGGTTGCAGGAGACAAAATAAAAACCAAGGACTATGCCCTTACCTTAAAGCTAAACCTTTCTTCTGATAATTTGGTAATGGTAGTAGGTGGCAGTGGAATAAGCATATCAAGAAAAATCACGGATAATGACACACGCAACCGGTTAAAGTCGTCCCTTTCCTCTCTTGACACCGGGGAATATGGATTTATTTTACGAACTTCCGGAGCCGATTGTTCCATGGAGGATATATTAGCTCAGGCTGATTTATTAAAGAAACAATATGAAGATATATTAAGGAAATTTAATTTTTCAACTTCTAAAGCTTTGCTTTTTGAAAACAACAAAATTGTTAATGCATGTAATGAATTTATAAATAAATATTCAGGAGAAATAAAAACAGACAATGAAAATGTTTATAAATTTCTTACAAATAGCCGGATATCTGCAACTTATTTTACAGATACTTCCATAAGCTTATGTAACAAATATGCTTTAGGAAAACATTTGAAAAATGCATTATCAAAAAAAGTATGGCTTAAGTCAGGAGCTTATCTGGTAATTGAAGTTACAGAAGCGTTAACTGTAATAGATGTAAATACGGGAAAAGCAGAATTTCATAATAACAAAGAAAAAACATTTGAAAAAATCAATCTTGAGGCAGCCCTTGAAATTTCTAAGCAGCTTAGGATTCGTAATATTTCAGGAATTATAATTGTAGATTTTATAAATATGTCTAAAAAAGAAAGTTGCCAAAATCTTGAAGATATCTTAAAATCATATGTTGACTGTGATTACGTTAAATGTAATATATGGGGAATGACACATTTAGGCTTAATGGAAATTTCCCGCCAAAAAAAAGAAAAGCCATTAAAGGAAATAGTAGGTGATAAGTAATGAAAAATAAACAGATAATTAGTGTATTGTTATGCATTGCACTGGCATTATCGCTGTTTTGCAGTTGTGGAAAAAAAGAAAAAGCAGAAAAATATACAGATTTGTCATGGTATATAAATTTTTCGTGGTTTAATACAGACTGGGGTAATAACATTGTATCAAAGGCCATTACCAGGAAAACCAAGTGTAACATCAGCTTTATTACACCAACCGGCAATCCCAATGAGAAGCTGGATTCAATGATTGCCTCTGATTCCCTTCCTGATTTAATAACTCTGGGATGGTGGGAACCTGAAATAAGTGAAATGATAAACGATAAGAAAGTATATGCTCTGGATAAACTTGCAGATGAATACGATACTTACTTTTATAACGTTGTAAATGAGCAGGTTGTAAAGTGGCACTCACGACCTAACGGACATTTATACGGCTATCCAAATTCAGCCTGTTCTCCGTCAGATTACGAAAAATATGATAATTTAGCTTCCAATGAAGCCTTTCTTGTAAGAAAGGATATTTACGAAGCCATTGGAAGTCCTGATATGACTACACCTGAAGGCTTTGTTAAAGCAGTAGAAAAAGCAGCCAAAATGTTTCCTACAATTGACGGAAATGAAATGATTCCTGTAGGTTGTACTGAATTTAACGATATAGGCTGTGATTCCTTTGATAATTATCTTTTGGATTTCTTAGCAGTTCCTTACGTTGACAAAAAAGGGAATGCCATTGACCGTTTAAAAAACAAGGACTATATTACATGGCTTAAAGCCTTTAGAAAACTTGGCGGAGAAGGTCTTTTAAAGGATGAAATTTTTGTTGAGAGTCGAACCCAGAAATCTGAAAAAATTAATAACGGACAATACTTCTGCATGATATATCAATATACGGATTTATCTGATCAGGAAAAAAATCTTTATAAAAACAATCCCGATAGCATATACATTGCCGTTGACGGTCCGAAAAATCTTTCCGGTGACGACTACACTCTTCCGGGAACAAGCGTAAATGGCTGGACTGTAACCATGATTTCAAAGAAGTGCCAAAACCCTAAGGCTGCCATAAAACTTCTCACATACCTTTTAAGTGAAGAAGGGCAGAAAATGACATGGTTAGGAACCCAGGGTGAGATGTGGGACTACAACAAAGATGGTGTTCCTGAAATAAAGGATGACGTTAGAAAGCTTCTATACACTGACCGTAAAAAATACAACAGTATATATGGAGGTGATTCCTGTTACTGGATGATGCAAAATGATGCCATGGCATCCCAGTGGATTAAGGATGATCCTGATAATCCCGTTACCCAGCTAAAAAAATGGTCATATCCTTATACCACATACGTTGGGCAATATACCATTGTTTTTGACACTTCAACAGATGTTGGAAAAATTAAAAACAAAGCCGAAAAAAAATGGGGTGACGTTTTACCTCTTTTATTACTATCAAAATCCGACAGGGAATTTGATAAAATTTATAACAACTATATGAAAGAAAGATATCAGATGGGATACGAAAGGGTGTTAAGTGCCCTTACATTAAAAATACAGGAAAATATAGAAAAGTTAGGTTTAGATAAATAAATGAAACGTGTTTCTAATAAAATCAAATTTAAAATGCATATAAACTCCCTAAGCGGCAAAGTAATTATTATAATTACCACATTTATAATTTTATGTGCCGTTTCCTGGACTATTATTATGTTTATAAACATGAGCGGCAATGCCAAAGATATTGCATTAAAAGACGAAAAAATTTATATGAAAACTTTTTTGCAAAATGCCAATGATATACAGGAAGTTTGTAATTTAGCCAAACAGACAATAGAACAAAATGACTCCATTAAGGATTATATAAAGTTAAGACAAAAAGGTGAGGAATTAAGTTCTTCTGAAAAAATCAATTTTTACAAAAAAGAACTGTCTGCCCTTGAAACCATGACCACTATTAATCCTTACATATATCAGGTGCGGCTTTTTGTAAACGCTGACATTACAGAGAAAAAACCATCATTTTACAAAATAAGCCGTCTTTCAAATATGGACTGGGCAGATACTTATAAATACAGTCCATGGCAGATAGATTATTTAGATAAGGTGTTTCCTGATAGTGTAAATAAAAACTCTCACCTGATAGGTTTAGTAAGCCAGATAAAAGATGACAACGGCAGACTCCTTGCTATTTTAGAAATATCAACGCCTCTTGAAAATATGTTTTCAGGATATTTTGACGAAAATAACAGTGAACTATGCTGTTTTGTGGACAATAACGGTGGCATTTATTCTTCAGACAAAAACAAAAAGATTTTTGATAAAAACAGAAAAAAACTGTTTGAATTTACATATAAATTAAAAAACAAGTCAGTTTTTGCAACTTTTAACAATCAAAGCTGTATTGTTTCTGTATCTGATTTACCTTCCATGAATGGATGTTTTGTACATATAAAAGGAATAAAAGATACCGTTGACTCCTTTTATATGAGCCAGATACCTTACTTGTACGTTATGCTTATTTCAACGGCAATATTCATAATTATTGTATTTTTTATGATAAGAAATATTTTTAGAAGATTTAATATTCTAACCAGTGAAGTTGCCCAAATTGAAAATGGCGAGAACATTAAACTTACAGAATCAGGAAATGATGAAATATCAGAGCTTGGTAAACAAATAAACAAAATGGTTGTTTCCCTTGATGAGTTAAACCGGGAAAATACCCAAAAACAGCTGCTGGTAAAAAATGCAGAGATTAAATCCCTACAAAATCAGATAAATGCTCATTTTATGTATAATGTTCTTGAAACAATAAAAATGATGGCTGAAATTAAGTCTGAGTTTGAAATATCAGATGCCATTACATCCCTGGGGCAAATGTTCAGATATAGTATGAAATGGACCTCAGGTATGGTAGAATTAAGCGAGGAGATTCATTACATACAAAATTATTTAAATCTTCTAAATTTAAGATTTGACTACGAAATATATTTGTCTCTTAATATACCTGATAAATATATGAAACTTAGAATACCTAAAATGTCTCTACAGCCTTTAGTAGAAAATTCCGTATACCACGGTATTGAAAATATGGCAGAAGACACTTATATTTATATTAAGGCATTTGAAGAAAATAATGTAGTCAATATAGAAGTATCCGATGCCGGTGCAGGTATGTCCGAAGAGAAATTACAGGAACTTAGAGAACGTATAAATGCCGCTGATGGAGTTGATGAATCTAAGGAACACGGACGTGCTTTATATAACGTTTCTAAACGACTAAAAATGTATTTTGGAGCCGAATACGGTTTACAGATTTTTTCAAAAGAAGGCGTATACACAAAAGTGCTTATAAAAATACCACTTGACAAGGAGAATCAATAATGAAAACTTTACTTTTAGTTGAAGATGAGAAATTAATAAGGCAGGGCGTTCGCTCTATGATTGAGAGAAGCGGTGTGGAAATAGAAAATATTATTGAATGTAACAACGGTGAAGCTGCTCTTGAAATTCTAAAAAATCAGGAAGTGGACGTAATGTTTACAGATATTAGAATGCCTAAAATGGATGGAATTACATTAGTAAGCAAAGCTTCAGAATTTAAGAAGAAGCCTTTAATAGCCGCAGTAAGTGGATTTGATGATTTCGACTATGCGGTAGGTATGCTTAAAAACGGAGTTCAGGAATATATTTTAAAACCTGTAGATAGAAAAAAAATCACGGAAACATTAGTTAAGTTTGAAGACATCTATGAAGCAGAACAGGAAAAATACATGCAGGAGCGTAACGTAGCCTTCCAGCAGCTTAAATATATGATTTTCTGCGATGATATTACCGTGGCAGAACTTGAAAACACATGCCATATAATACACAAATACATTCCTTTTGATAAGTATGCAGTATTTTGTTTTAGTGCAAAGGAAGACGATAATGAATTTACGGAAAAGGATAAGTATTTCTATGTTCAGGGGCGTGACTCTCTTAACTTTATTATTACTGATGCCCAATATTTTAACGATGTTAAAGCCAAACTTCAGCATTACTATGTTGGTGTAAGTTTAGTATATGAAAATTTCTTTGACGTTAAACAGGCTTTTTGCGAAGCTGCCCAAATGAGAAGATTTTCCTTTGAAAAATGCGAAAAGTTAGTAGATGCAGATGGTTTCAAAGAACTTCCTAAAGACTTTGAATATGGTGTTAAATATATGATGCAGACAGCCAATCTTATTTGTTCAAACAAGTTAGAGGAAGCTATATCACAGCTTACTGCATTTTCAGAAGGTGTAAAGTCCGGCAAATACAACATTAATGAGTTTCAGGAGCAAATGAAAATAATTATAAGAACCACAATGAAGGTTTATAAAAATGTTTTAGCCAACAAAGAAGAGGACATTAATGAATTAGCTGATATATATGCCTTTGAAACCATTGATGTATACATGGATGTGATAAAAGAATGGATTAACCATTTTAACGAACTTGTAGGTCAGGATATAGACGAACACAAAACTAATATAAAAATGCAAAAAGCTATTGAATATATAAAGGAAAAATATGCTACAGACTTGAATATGGCTGTTGTTTCTAATTATATATCCATGAATTATTCATTATTTTCTTATACATTTAAGCAGTATACCGGAACTAATTTTGTCAACTACTTAAAAAACATCCGTGTTGGAGAAGCAAAAAAACTTCTTACTGAAACAGATATGAAAATAAATGAAATTTCTCAGGCTGTAGGATACGACCATGAAAAACACTTTATGAAAACCTTCAAAAGTATTACAGGTCTTACTCCTTCACAGTACCGTAATAATTTAGGTTAAATCTAAAGGAGAAAGCAGAATGAAAAAGTGCAAAGACCAAAAAGGTACTAAAGTGGACAAGAAACAAAAAGGTGGATTTAAAAAAATGCTGATAAAAATTTTCCTATGGATACTTTTTATTTGTCTCGTAACACTGTTAGCAGTTGTTGGTATAAATCTGTACATGACTAACTCTGTATCCGAAAATGTCATTTCATTAGAGGATGCTAAAGATATGGATGCTGACTGCATTATTGTTTTAGGTGCCGGAGTGAGAAAAGACGGCTCACCTACTAATATGCTTGAAGATAGAATTATAATCGGTGACAGATTATATAAGGACAATGCAGCCGGTAAAATACTTATGTCAGGGGATCATGGCAGAGAAAATTATGACGAAGTAAATACCATGAAAAATTACGCAATTAACGAAGGTGTTCCTTCAGAGGATATATTTATGGATCACGCAGGTTTTGAAACCTACGATTCAATGTATCGTGCAAAGGAAATTTTTGGTGCCAGAAAAGTGATTATTGTTACCCAGAAATATCATTTGTACAGGGCTCTTTATATTGCCAAAAGCTTAGGACTTGATGCCTATGGTGTATCATCGGATTTACGGTACTACAGCAAAAAAATGATATATTGGCAGTTTAGGGAATATATTGCAAGGATAAAGGCATTTGGCAAGTGCATTGCCCGTCCGGAACCTAAATATTTAGGTGATAAAATAGACTTAAAGGGTAGCGGTGACATAACTAACGACAAATAAACTACAACAACCAAGGGAGGCTATAATGGATAAAAAATCTATTGGTGAATTACGAAGAAGACTAAAGAAAGACAGCTGCACATTTACAAAAATGTGTGGATGTTATGTAAATGATTCAAAAAATAAAGTTATAAAATTAGATGAAACATTTTTAAATTTGGAAGATGAAGAATATTATAAATATTTAGAAATTGCAAAAAAAGTTTTATCCACAAATGTTGGAAATAATATACTTGAACTGGATTTCCCACTTGAAGAAGAACAGCCGGGAGGCCATCAGCAGTTCCTTTTAGGAATTAAGAAAAGCGGTTTAAAGGATCAGGGATTATTGGATGCTTTCTATGACATGGTTATAGAAAAATATGACTCTTTAGGCAACTATCTTATTTTACTGTTCCATGATGTATATGACGTTATGACTAAAACAACAGATAATAACAAGCTTGATGAATCAGAAGAAGTGTATGAGTACATAATATGTGCCATTTGTCCTATGATTTTATCAAAGCCGGGACTTGGATATAACAAAAGCGATATGCGCATTGGAACCCTTAACAGGGAGTGGATGGTTGGAATGCCTGAAACAGGATTTATTTTCCCGGCATTTAACGAAAGAAGCAGTGACATTCATTCAGTATTAATGTACACGGCTGACAGCAAGAATCCTCATAATGAGTTAATTCAGGATATACTGGGATGCCGTGAGAAACTTACCTTTGTCCAGAAGCAGAACGTACTTTGCGATATGGTATCTGATGTAACTTCTGAGGATGATTTAAAAGAGGTTATGGAATCAGTTAATATTGAACTGGCGCAGATTTCTGATTCAGAGCCTGAAACAGTAGTAAACGAAGAAAATATAAAAAGTGCCCTGACTTATGCAGGAATAGAAGAGAATAAAGCCGACAAAATCGGTAAAGAATATATTACTGCAATAGATAAAGACGAACTGCCTCTTTTAGGAGATATTATTCCTAATAAAGCAGTAAAGGCAGTAAAGGACAATAACGAAAAAGTGCTTTTAAAAGAAGAAATAAAAGAGCTTAACAGAAAAATTGCCCAGGCCTATGATACAGAGGGAAGTGATATAATAATTAAGGTAAACGATGAGAAGCGTGAACTTATACGCCAGGAAGATATTGACGGTGAAACCTATTTAGTTATTCCAATATCTCAAAATGACAGTATAAAAATAAATTAATAACCTAAATCATGTAATATATCGTCAAAAATCAATTGACATCTACATCTTATGATGTTATTATACAATGGTATGCCGCTCAGTGTGGTTATAAGTACTGCATATGCAGTCACCGAAGCTGGCGAGTAATGAGTAATAGGAGGTGCCCATAATGTACGCAGTTATAGCAACAGGTGGTAAACAGTATAAGGTTTCTGAAGGCGAAACAGTTAGAGTTGAAAAGCTCGGCGTTGAAGCTGGAAACAAGTTTACTTTTGATCAGGTTCTTTTGGTTAGCGGTGATGATGTTAAGGTTGGTAACCCAACAGTTGACGGTGCATCAGTTGAAGCTACAGTTGTTGGCGATGGCAAGGCTAAGAAAGTTATCGTTTACAAGTACAAGAGAAAAACCGGATATCATAAAAAGAATGGTCATAGACAGCAGTATACAGAGCTTAAGATTGACAAGATCAATGCATAGTGAAGGTATAAGATATGACAAACATTACTATTTATTGCAGTAATAATGATTATGTTGGTTTTCGTGTAAGCGGACACAGCGGATATTCGGAAGCCGGATATGACATTGTATGTGCAGGCATTTCTGCTTTAACCATTAACTGCATGAATTCCATTGAAGAACTTACTGAAGAAAGATTCAGTGTTTTTCAACATGAGGATGACGGCGTTATTGATTATATGCTAGACGACAAGCCCGGCATGGAAGCAGAAATTTTACTTAAATCTCTTGTTTTAGGACTTAGGGATTTGGAAAAAGAATACAAAGATTTTATATCATTAGATTATAAGGAGGTATAGCTATGATGAAGATGAACCTTCAGTTCTTCGCTCATAAAAAAGGTATGGGTTCTACAAAGAACGGTAGAGACTCAGAGTCAAAGAGACTTGGTGCTAAAAGAGCAGACGGACAGTTTGTTTTAGCAGGAAACATTCTTTACAGACAGCGTGGAACAAAGATTCACCCGGGCGTTAACGTAGGACGTGGTGGTGACGATACATTATTTGCTACAGCTGATGGAATCGTAAGATTTGAAAGAAAAGGCAGAGACAAGAAACAGGTTTCTGTTTATCCGGTAGCTGAATAATTTATACACGAACAGTATTGGGCTTCAAATCAGGTTTTGATTTGGAGCCTATTTTAAATAATGGAGGATTTATCATGTTTGCAGATTTTGCTAAAATTTTTATCCAATCCGGAAAAGGTGGAGACGGACACGTCTCATTTAGAAGAGAATTATATATACCAAACGGTGGCCCAAACGGTGGCGACGGCGGAAAAGGTGGAGATGTAATATTTGAAGTTGATAAAGGACTTAATACTCTTTATGAATTCAGACATAAACATAACTACAAAGCGGAACCGGGACAGGAAGGCGGAAAACAGAATAAAACAGGTAAGAATGGTGCAGACCTTATTATAAGAGTTCCTGAAGGTACCATTATAAGAGAAGCTGAAACCGGCAAAATTGTTGCAGATATGAGTGGCAAAAATCAACGTGTCATTGTACTTAAAGGCGGACGTGGTGGTAAGGGAAATCAGCATTACGCCACAGCTACAATGCAGGTTCCAAAGTATGCCCAGCCGGGTCAGAAAAGCATGGAATTAAATGTTACCCTTGAATTAAAGAGTATTGCCGATGTAGGACTTGTAGGTTTTCCAAATGTAGGTAAATCAACTCTTTTATCAAGAGTTACCAATGCAGACCCGAAAATTGCCAACTATCACTTTACAACATTAAATCCTAACCTTGGTGTTGTGGATTTAGATGGTGGAAGGGGTTTTGTAATCGCAGATATTCCAGGATTAATTGAAGGGGCATCTGAAGGAGTAGGATTAGGTCACAAATTCTTAAAGCATATTGAAAGAACCAAAGTAATCATTCATATGATAGACGCAGCTTCCGTAGAGGGACGTGATCCTATAGCTGATATTAAGGCTATTAATAAGGAGCTTGAAGCATACAACCCTGAACTTCTTACCCGTCCTCAGGTTATAGCTGCCAACAAAATCGATGCTATATATGGTGACACTAACGAGGTTATCGATAAAATCAAGGCAGAATTTGAACCGGAAATTAAAGTATTTCCAATATCTGCCGTAAGCGGTAAGGGACTTAAAGAATTATTATTCTATGTAAGGGAAATGCTTGATCAGTTTGATGATGCCCCAACAGTATATGAACAGGAATATAACCCTGAAGATTACCAGTTAGGAATTGAATTACCATACACGGTAGAAAAAATCGAAGACGGACTTTATTCTGTTGAGGGACCTAGAATTGAACGTATGCTTGGTTATACAAATATTGATTCGGAAAAAGGATTTATGTTCTTCCAGAACTTTATGAAGGATAATGGCATATTGGAAGAATTGGAAAATCTCGGTATAGAAGACGGTGATACAGTAAAAATTTATGGTCACCAGTTTGATTATTACAAATAAATGGAGAAAAAAATGAATAGTAAACAGCGAGCATATTTAAGAAAAATTTCAGCAATGGAACAGCCTATATTTCAGGTTGGTAAGTCCTCCGTAACACCGGAACTTACATCAGCCATTGATGAAGCCTTGGAAAAAAGAGAATTAATTAAAATAAACATATTAAAGAACTGCTTTGATGACTGCCATCAGGTTGCTCAGGTTTTAGCTGAAAGAACAAAGTCAGAAGTGGTTCATGTTATTGGTCGTAAAATTGTATTATACAGACCTGCAAAAGAAGAAAAGAACAGAAAAATCATTTTACCGTAATTAAAGGAGTGCGTAATGAAAGTCGGTATACTGGGAGGAACTTTTGATCCCATTCATAATGCTCATATTACAATTGCAAAAGAAGCGCTTAAGCAATTTAATCTTGATGAAATATTAATTATGCCAACTCCTTATCCTCCTCATAAGGATAAGAACAAAATAACAGGCAATTTTCACAGGGCAAATATGATTAAGCTTGCCATTGGTTCACTGGACAAAATCAGATTTTCCGATTTTGAGCTTAACAGTCATGATGTAACATATACAGCAGACACTCTTCATATGTTAAAGGAGCTTCACCCTGAAAATGAATATTATTTTATTATGGGAAGTGATTCCATTGCCTCTTTTAAAAGCTGGTACAGACCTGACGTTATATTAAAGTTTGCTAAGCTTATTGCCGTTAAGCGTGACGACGAAAGTTCAAAAAAAATGGATGTTAATATTTCTGAAATAGAGAAGGAGTACAATACTCATATTGGTATTCTTTCCATGCCTGCAGTTGATATTTCTTCAAGTTATATCCGCTGCAACAGTTATGAAGCCATAAAATCCATGGTCCCTGAACCTGTATACGAATATATTGTAGAAAATAATTTATACAACAACAATAACAATGTAAATAAGGCATGGTCCATTAATAAAATCAAGGAAGATTTGGAAAGTTTATTGAAACCTTCCCGTTTTAAACATATTTTAGGAGTTGCAGACACAGCCAAAACCATGGCGGAACATTTTAAGTTAAACCCTAACAAAGCTTATTTTGCAGGTATTCTTCATGATTGTGCCAAATACATGAGTGATTCTGAGCTTTTAAATATATGTTATGAAAACAATATAGAAGTATCTGATTCAGAAAAGAAAAAGCCTGATTTGTTACATGCTAAGGTAGGAGCTTTTATTGCCCAAAAGAAGTATAATATTACCGACCCTGAAATATTATCTGCCATCCGTTGGCATACTACAGGCAGGGAAGATATGACTGATTTGGAAAAAATAATTTTTTCAGCAGATTACATTGAACCGGGACGGACAAAGCAGCCTAATTTAGATTATTTAAGAAGCATTTCTTTAAAAAATTTAGATTTACTTGTGTATGACATATTAAAAGACACCATGGATTATTTACAGGTAAATTCAGCTGATTTAATTGATGATAACACAAGTAAAGCATATTCTTATTATAAAAATGCAATTAACGAAAATAAGGAGAATTAATACATGACCTCAAAGGAAATGGTAAAAATTGCCTATAATGCAATTGATGATAAAAAAGGAATGGATATTTCCATAATTGATATTTCGGAAATTTCAGTTTTGGCTGATTATTTTATAATAGCCGGTGGAAGTAATATTAACCAGATAAAAGCCATAGCTGACAATGTTGTTGAGCAATTAGGTAAAGAAGATGTTCACCCAAAAAGCATTGAGGGATATAATAATGCCAACTGGATTTTAATGGATTATAAGGATATTGTAGTTCATGTATTTAATCAGGACGACAGACTATTCTATGATTTGGAAAGAATCTGGCGGGATGGCAAAACCGTTAATATAAACGAACTTTAGGAGATGAGATATAAATGTGGGCATATGAGAGTGTATTTTATCAGATTTATCCCTTAGGATTTTGCGGTGCACCCTTTGAAAATGACGGAGTTTTAACCCATCGTATTACAAAGGTTGCCTCATGGATTCCCCATATCAAAGAAATAGGTGCCAATGCCATTTATTTTTCACCTATATTTGAATCTGATACTCACGGATACAATACAAGAGATTATAAGCAATTAGACGTAAGATTAGGGGATAATTCCGATTTTAAGGAATTGTGCAGTCAGTTGCACTCCAACGGAATAAAAGTAGTTATTGACGGCGTTTTTAATCATGTAGGACGTGGTTTTCCGCCATTTATGGATGTGATAAAGAACCGGGAAAACTCACCTTATTTTCATTGGTTTAATATTGATCTTAACGGGAATTCAAACTACAATGACGGTTTATGGTACGAAGGCTGGGAAGGCAATTATGACCTTGTAAAACTTAATCTTTACAACAACGATGTAGTAGAATATCTTTTAGATGCCGTAACCTTCTGGATAAAAGAGTTTGACATTGACGGAATACGTCTTGATGTAGCATATTGTCTTGATTTTGACTTCTTAAGAAGATTAAGAAAACATGTTGATAGTCTTAAAGATGATTTCTTTTTAGTAGGAGAAATGCTTCACGGAGATTATAACCAGCGCATGAATCCTGAAATGCTTAACAGTGCCACTAATTATGAATGCTACAAGGGACTTTATTCCAGCTTTAACAGCATGAATATGTTTGAAATTAATCATTCACTCCTTCGTCAGTTTGGGCCGGAGAACTGGACTCTTTACAAAGGAAAACACTTGTTGTCATTTGTAGATAACCACGATGTTACAAGAGTGGCAAGTATTCTTTCCAACGAAAATCATCTGCCGCTTATTTATGCACTTTTATTTGGCATGCCTGGTATTCCTTGTATCTATTATGGAAGCGAGTGTGGTGAAAGGGCAGATAAAAATCAGGGAGATCCTGCTTTAAGACCAAGCTTTGATAAACCTGTTTTCAATGAATTAAGTGCCTATATTGCAAAATTATCCCACATAAAAAAGAGTCAGCAGGCATTAAATTATGGAGATTTTACATCAGTTGTTCTTACAAACAGACAATGTATATTTAAACGAAGCTGTAATGGTGAAAATATTTATGTGGCAATTAATGCAGATGAGAACAGTTTCAGCTGTTCCTTTAATTCAGAAAAAGACACTTTTACAGATTTGATTTCAGGTAATAATATAGCTGTAAAACCTGATTTTGAAATGAAAGGTTACACAGCCTATATTTTAAAATAGATATTTAACATTTACTTAACATTATATGTATATTTTTGTATTACCATATAATGGTTTAAGAGGATTATATCTTTGCAGCATACTGCAATATTATATAAATAAATTATTAACGAAGGGAAGTAGATAATATGGAAAAGACAGCAAGAAAATTAGTTCCTGTCACATTACTTACAGGCTACCTAGGAGCCGGCAAAACAACATTACTTAACCAGGTTCTTTCAAATCAGAAGGGATATAAGGTTGCTGTTATTGTAAATGATATTGGCGAGGTAAACATTGATGCCTCATTAATTGCCAAGGGCGGACAGGTTACCCAGAAAGATGACAATTTAGTTCCACTGCAAAACGGTTGTATTTGCTGTACTTTAAAAGTTGATCTTATTAATCAGATTGTTGATTTAATTGGTTCAGGAAAGTTTGACTATATTTTAATTGAAGCCAGTGGTATTTGCGAACCAATTCCTATAGCTCAATCCATTACGATGTTAGACGGTTCTTATGACAAGAGAGCAAAAATTGCCCGCTTAGACAATATTGTTTCAGTAGTTGACGTTGCAAGGATGGCAGATGAGTTTGGTTGTGGTGAAAATCTTGTAAAAGATGACATAGATGATGAAGATATTGAAAATCTTTTAATTCAGCAGATTGAATTTTGTAACACCATTATTTTAAATAAAGTTGATACAGTTACACCTGAACAGCTTGCCAAGGTTAAGGCAATTATCAGAAAGCTTCAGCCAAAAGCTGTTATGTTTGAAACAACATACGGACAGATTGACGTTGATGAAATTCTTAACACTAACAGATTTGATTTTGAAGATGCAAGTATGTCTGCCGGCTGGATTCAGGAATTAGATTCATACGATTACAGTGAGGAAGATGAACGCCGCAAGCACCATGAGGAAGTGGAGGAACATGATGAGCATGAACACGATGAGCATCATCATGACGAGCATGATCACGACCATGACGAACACGGTCACCACCATCATCACCATCACGGAGAGGGTGAAACGGAAGAGTACGGCATCGGCTCATTCGTTTACTACAGAAGAACTCCTTTTGAAAAGGAAAAATTTGAGGACTGGCTTGACAATATGCCAAAAACAATTATAAGAAGTAAAGGTCTCATCTGGGCAGCTGAAGATAACAATAATGCTTATCTTTTTGAGCAGGCAGGAAAGCAGTGCAACATTTCCAATGCAGGTCAGTGGGTTGCTACAGCTCCTAAAAAGGTTCGTCAGAAAATGATGCAGGAAGACCCTACACTTATAGATGATTGGGATGAAAAAGTAGGAGACAGAATGATTAAATTGGTATTTATCGGTCATGATATGGATAAAGAAGGTATCATTGATTCTCTTGATAAATGTCTTGCCTACTAATTTCAAAATTAAATAGAACAGCAAAAATCCGGTATTAAGCAGAAATGTTTAACACCGGATTTTTTATGAATAAGAGCTCATTAATCTCAATAATAAATTAACCATCTAATTTTACATAATATTTCTTCTATAAAGTGCATGTGCCCTTCCAACAATAATACAGTCATTCACAATAATAGGATCCATGTTGTCATTTTCAGGTTGAAGTCTGATATATCCGTTTTCCTTGTAAAAACGCTTAACTGTAACAGAATCATCTATTAAAGCCACAACGATATCTCCGTTCTTAGCAGTATCAGTTTTTTCTATAATAAGATAATCTCCCTCTAAAAAACCTACATTAATCATACTGTCTCCATGAACCTCTAATATGTATGTCTCTGCATTAGGCAAAAACTCTGTAGGTATGGCAAAATAATCCTTAATATTCTCCACAGCAAGCAGTGGTTCTCCGGCAGCCACCCGTCCTATAACAGGTATATTGGTCATTTCCCTTCTGGACAATCCAAATTCATCATCTATAATTTCAATTGCCCTTGGCTTAGTAGGGTCTCTTCTGATATAGCCCTTTTCCTCTAAACTGTTAAGATGAGCATGAACAGAAGAAGTAGACTTTAAGGATACCTTCTCGCATATTTCCCTAACAGTAGGAGGATATCCCTTTAACAAAATTTCATCTTTTATATAATCTAATATCTGTTGCTGTTTTGGTGTAATCTTTCCAGCCATAAAAAAATCTCCTTTTCATATTTGTAAGTCCCGTTTAATGTACTTAATATATGTTAATATTATCATATATGAAAAGAAAAGGCAATAACAAAATCGAACAAATATTCGAAAATGTTGTTGACAAACATTTGTTCTGGTGATATTATATCAATACAAGATACGAACAAATGTTCACTACTTTTTATAAATACAATTATTCGACGGAGGATTTACATATGAAAGAATCAATGAATTACAACAGAAGGGAAGTTGTTGCACAACAGAAACGTACCCGCATTGCTGAATTAAAGAAGAGAATTATTTTATCCTGTAGCTTTATTGCATTATTGGCAGTAGCTGTTGTTACAGCCATTAGTTTCGTTAACGTAAACGCAACTGTACAGGGAGATAACCCTTCATACAAATATTACACCAGCTATGAAGTTCAGCCTGGAGATACATTAACATCCATAGCACAGAAATACACTGCCAATAGCAATGTTTCTGTTACTGAATACATATCTGAGGTAAAGAAAAACAATGAACTTTCCTCTGATAACATTACAGCCGGAAACTACATTGTTATTTCATATTATTCTAATGAATATAAATAATCTTTTTATTTATATATTTTTGTTTCTGTGGTAGTAGAATAAGTTATCCATATGTTATTTTACATCCACATTATAATACCGGGAAGGATGTTTATCCCTTCCGGTATTATTTCCCCAAATACAAACTAAATTATTTTCTTCTTAAAATTAGTCTTTTCTTTTAATCTTTTCTTAACTTGACGGCATTTCTTGCCTTACGGCGTCGTTCGTCTTCAATAGCTGCATAGTGTTTTCTGGTTGTATTTACATCCTTATGTCCTAAAACATCTGCAACCAAATATATATCTCCCGTTTCCTTATATAAAGATGTACCATATGTGCTCCGAAGCTTATGAGGAGTTATTTTCTTTAAATTAGTAATTAAGGAAGAATATTTTTTTACCAAATTTTCCACTGAACGCACACTCATACGTTTTTTCTGTAGAGAGAGGAATAGTGCATTTTCATGGCCTGTTACAGCAATAATATGCTTTCTTTCCTCTATATAATCAAGTAAAGCTTCCTCAACCTCCCTGCCGAAGTATACAACAGTTTCGTTTCCGCCTTTTCGCCTGATTTTAATTCCTGAATTTTTAAAATCAACATCTCCAATATCTATTCCCACACATTCAGAAACACGAATACCTGTACCTAACATCAATGTTAAAATTGCCACATCACGAATCTTTGTTTTTTCATGGAAATACTTTTGATTATCCGTTAATTTATCCCCTGTTTCCACCTCATCTAAAAGATTGCCTACCTCATCTGCATCAAGTCGTACAATCTCTTTTTCGTGGATTTTTGGCATATCAACAATAGAAGCAGGATTAGTGCTTATTTTTTCTTTTTTATAAAAGAATTTATATAAGGTTCTAAGACAACCTAATTTTCTTTTAATTCCACATTCTTTGTTAGTGTGTTCCTTACCATCTGAATCTATATAAAACTTAAGATAATCCAAATATTCTTCAATATCAGTAGCTGTAACCTTATCTAACACATCAAGGGTTATATCATGAATATTAACATTCTTTAATTTCGGATTATTTGATTTTAAGTAATTAAAAAATACTGATAAATCATATCCATAGGCAATTCTTGTCCTAGAAGAAGTAGTAGGCTCAATTCCTCTAAAAAACTCCCCACAAAACGCTGGAAGACTTTTAAGCAACTCCCTAAGTTTTAAATTATTATCTACAATAACCTGATCATGATAATTTCTTTGTGTAGCCATTGTTCCTCCTGAAATCTAATCAAAACCGCCATTTAAAACAGCAGTAAAAAGTCTGTCTTTGCAATTAGGATTTTCCCTGTTTAACTGACGGACTAGAGTTTTAATATATTCCCTTTTAGTATGACCGTCCACCGGACATGGATTTTTAGCCACCGGAAGATTATATTTATTGGCGAAACCAATCACATCCATCTCCGAAACATACATCATTGGACGTATAACATTAAGCCCCATACGGTCAAGATATGTAACAGGATTAAAGCAGTGGAAGCGCCCTTCATAAATCAGTGACATAAGCATTGTTTCAATCATGTCATCTCTGTGATGGGCATATGCCACCTTATTACATCCCATTTTCTTTGCCACATCATTAAGAGAACCCTTGCGCATTTTGGCACAAAGAGAGCAGGGATTAGATTCCTTTCGCTTATGAAATACAATATCACCAATTTCCGTGTCAATTATTTTACATTCCACATCTAAATTCTTACAAAAATCTTTTATAAGATTAAAGTCCTGATTTTCGAATCCTAAATTAACCGTCAAAGCCACAATATCAAACTTTTTAGGATAAAATTTTCTTAAACCACTTAATGCATATAAAAGTGCCAGGCTGTCTTTGCCACCTGATACACCAACAGCAATTTTATCACCGTCATCAACCATAGAATAATCATCCATGGCACGTCTTACATAACTATATAATTTCTGAAGCTTCATAAATTACCTCACCAAAAGCAAAAATAGTACTAAAAATTTTTTTCTTACTTTTTCAATTATTATAATACAACTATTCGCAAAACACAAGTTTAACGAATAAAGATATAACAAAAAAGTGCTATGAAAGCACTTTCTCAATAAGATTAATCATATATTCCGGTATTGGAGCCTCAAACTCCATATATTCCTTTGTTGTAGGATGTACAAAACCTATAACCCTTGCATGTAAACATTGTCCTTGAAGCTTATATGGGCATTTATTATGGTTATAAATGCTGTCACCTAATAAAGGATGATTTATACTTGCCATATGAACTCTTATCTGATGTGTACGTCCTGTTTCTAACTGAAATTCCATAAAGGCATATTTATCTAATTGCTTTAAAACCTTATAATGGGTAACTGCCGGCTTTCCGTTTTTTTCATTAATGCACATTTGTTTCCGATTATTTGGATGACGGCCAATTGGTGCATCTATAACGCCTTCAGTTTCATCAAATCTGCCTTGGACAATCCCTACATATTTTCGTGTAATGGAATGAACCTTAAGCTGTTGTGAAATAAAATTATGGCTGTAATCATTTTTACATATTATAAGTGCGCCTGTAGTATCTTTATCGATTCTATGAACAATCCCCGGCCTTAAGACTCCATTAATACCGGATAAATTATCTTTACAATGAAACATTAAAGCATTAACTAATGTTCCTGTGTAATGTCCCGGTGCAGGATGTACAACCATGCCCTTAGGCTTGTTTACAATTAAAACATCATCATCTTCATATAAAATATCCAAAGGGATATCCTCGGCTTTAATGCTGGCAAATATCGGTTCCGGAATATCAACGGATATAACATCACCTAATTTAAGTTTATAATTAGATTTACATTCCCGGCCATTCACTAAAATATTTTTATCATCTATAAGTTTTTGTACATATGACCTGGAAGTATCCTGTAGTGCCTTGCCTAAAAACTTATCAATTCTCTTTCCCTGGGTCTCTTCATTGATGCATATCTTTTCACACATTATCTGCTTCTCCTATCTGCTGTCATTTCTTTTTAAAGAAATAATATTGTTAAAATCATCTTCGCTTATAATAAAAGCGCACATAACAATAATAATGAAACATGAAACTGTAACATAAATATCTGCAACATTAAATATTGGGAAATTAATCAGCTTAAAATATATAAAATCTATTACATACTGGTGTAAAACGCGGTCAATCAAATTGCCAACCGCCCCTGCCATAAGTGTTGCAAAAACATAATTTAGAGCCACAAGTTTTGTGCTTTTATCAGATCGCATTAATCTGAAAATATTTGACATAATTTTTACAATAAATGCAATTGCCACTAAAGTAAAAATTACAAATAAAAAAGTCTTTCCAGACAACATTCCCCATGCTGCACCTGTATTTCCACCATCCAAATAATGAAAACACAAAACATCTTTAATTATATTAAATTCATTTTTGCCTTTTAAGCTGATTGCAGCCCAATACTTGGTTATCTGGTCGAATATAATCAAAATCATCTCAAATAAGGCAATTTTAAGCCAGTATTTATATTTGTTCATTGCTGAAACGTCCTTTCAATTTAATCTGAAAATATAATTTTAAACATAAAGGTCTATGGATATAAGATTTCTTCCTTTTTTAGTTTCCTTTAACACCCTGTTGAAAACGAAACGGCCTAACCCTCTTACGGAAATAATATCATTTTCCTTAATACTGTAACCGTTAGATGTTATTAATTTTCCATTAACAAACACCTTGCCGTTTTCGATATAGACAATAATACTGTTTCTGGACATATTAAAAGCCGTGGATATAACGCTGTCTAGCCTTACATTGGAAATGGTACCTGTTATATTCTTTAATGTAGGTTTAATATCCACGCTGTTATTAACCGGTAAAACCTCATTATCAATAAAAGTATGTTTGACCTTTGTGAGATTCTCACTTATATATTCTGCAATATCTGACATACAGTAAATATATGCAATGTTATCCTTTATAAAAATATCACCTATTTTACTTCTTACAATTCCTAAATTTAAAATAGCACCTAAATAATCCCTGTGAGTAAGATTGTCAGCATATTTGGAATTCTTTGGTGCAATTTTTATTATGGAAACTGGAATTTCCTCCTGATAATATATCTCCATTGGAGAAAATATGGCAATTTTTCTTTCTGCATAATTATTACCCCCTGTAAGGTTAATTCTAACAGGAGGTAATTTATTTTTCACTGATTCTAATATATTTATTTCATTTATGTTTAAAAACTCGGTGTTGGTATATATATTTCTATTAAATGCCACATCTGCAAGCTCATTAAACCTGTTTATTAGAAAATGTTCTTCTTTATTCAAATCTATTCACCGTAATAACTTCTCCTGGATTCATAGGATGCTGAATTGTAATCACTAGTTCTGTCACTGATACTGTCTGCGAAATCCCCTGTAATGTCAACAGAGCTTGGAGTTACTAAATATATGTACCCACTAATCTTTTGAAGATTTCCTCTTATGGCATAACATCCGCCACTGACAGAATCAACTATACGCTGTGCCAGTTCTAAACGCATTCCTTCTAAGTTAAGTACCACTGACTTTCCATCTAATAATGTATCAATAATATCCTTTGTTTCCTCATAAGCTGTCGGCTTAATAACACATACTTCCATATCACTGTTACTTCTCATTGGTACTACCTTGCTGCTTCTTGTACTTCTTCCACTATTTCTTGCGGAAGATGTTGAACGGGTAGTTCTTGTTCTTGAAGGTGTAGGTGACGGTGCTGATTCAAAGTCATCATCCCTTACCACTCTTTCACGTTTTTTCTTTACTACCGGCTCTGCTTCCTCTGCATTATCCTCTTCGTAATCATCATAGAAATCATCATCGTAATCATCTTCATAATCCACGGTGAAAATATTTTTAAATTTATCCCCAAATTTTGACATCATTCTCTCCTATATCTATCATTAAATTTATATATTATAATTTCTCTCACCAAATATTCCGGTTCCAACTCTAACCATGGTAGCACCTTCTTCCACAGCCACCATATAGTCACCTGTCATTCCCATTGAAAGAACATCCATACTAACATTATCAATGTTTTTATCTCTTATGTCAACCGATAATTTCTTAATTTCCCTAAAGTATTCTCTGTTACTTTCAGGATCCTCCGTATATGGTGCAATTGTCATAAGCCCTTTAATTCTTACATGTTCAAATTTTGCAATTTTTCTTATAAGTTCTTCTGTCTCCTTTGCATTTATGCCAAATTTGCTTTCCTCCTGAGCTATATTTACTTCCACTAATATATCACAAACCTGATTATGTTTAGCAAACTCTTTTTCAATCTGTTCTGCTAATCTTAAAGAATCAACAGAGTGAACAAGATACGTTTTACCAACTAAATATTTAACTTTATTTCTCTGTAAATGACCTATCATGTGCCATCTGATATTTTTCGGTAAAACATCATATTTATCGCATAATTCCTGAACCTTATTTTCCCCGTAATCTAATGTTCCTGACAAAAGAGCTTCCTCTATGGCAGAAACCGGTTTGGTTTTACTTACTGCAATAAGGGTTACCTCTTCAGGATTTCTTCCTGCCTTTTCACATGACTTAACAATATTTTCTCTTACCTTGCTGATATTTTCATTTATCATTTCTTTTCACCTTCCTGTTATATCTATTGGTAAATAACCTGATTTTCCGTCACCTTAGATGCATCTAATACAATTCGGTCATAAATCTTCAGGCTATAATCCATGATCTTAATAATGTTATATTCATCTGTGCTGTCTAAAATAGATACCACGGTAAAAACAGTATAACCATTGTTTATATTATAGGCACCCATAAACTTTCTGGTATGACCTATAACATATGTTTCGTGGGAGTCAGGCTTCGTAATAACTTCTCCGTCATTAAAATACAACCTGGATACATAATAATTCTCATCATCTGCATATGCAATAGGAGGATAATATATCTTAGATTCTCCCTTGTTTCTGTCACTGCTTTGAACGTTAAAGCCTACATTATTGTCATTCTTTCCCTTTGTACTGTATTTTGCCGGAATAACATACAAATCATTTGATACGATAGATGACTTTGGCACCTTATATCCGTTTTTTGGAGTATTGACAATTTCAATATCAATATATCTGTCTGTAGCATATCTAACAACATATTTTGAAAGAGTAATTACTCCATAATATTTTTTATCAGTGCCTCTGACTACCTTGATGTTGGCAGTGGTATTTAAACCGTCTTTTAAAAATTTTATTTTTATATTAGCATAATCAGACTTTCTTTCCTTTGCCTCTTTTTTGTATTCACGGGCAGTCTTTTTAGTCAACTGAACTGCTATGCTCCATTCATCGGAATTGATGGTCTTGTAAACCGGTGCGCCTTTTTCTATTTTATCTCCTGACGAAAATAAAGCTGAATTATATAATGATTTATCAAACATTGATGCCTTTAGTTTTTTTGACGTTAACGTTTCAAAATCATCAACCCTGTAAAGAACAATTCCTGTAGCAGCTGACTTTTCTATGGCAAAATTTCCACCGTTTTTCTTTGCTAACTGTTGTAACGAGTTCATATTAAGCAAGTCCACAATGGAACCCTTTAATGTACTTTTAAAATCATAAACATCAGAAAAATCCATGTCGTCATAATTGTTGCTATAATCATACAGCAAATTGGAAATCGTCTGCATGTTTTCATCTGTCATATTAGAGTAATCCTCTCCTGCCTTTGACAGTAGCTGATTTAAATTTCCTGTGGAATCAATACTATACAAGGTGGAATTTTTTGAAACACGGGAGCCTTCCCTGATAAAATAATCAACATAACCTGTCTGATTAGCATATTCAATTATTTCATTTCTCATTGCTATACCAACGTAGGAAGTGTTAATTCCCTTTGCATTTGACCCTGTAACAACCTCATAATATTTTGTTTTTTCTGTTGTAAAGTAAATAACAGCATTTATCAATATGTAAACAAGTATAAGACCAAATACAACTATTCCTATATTTATGCTAATAGGTGAGTTAAATTTAACTACCTTTTTTTTTCTTTTTCTTTTTTGCTTTTCCATTATGTTTCTCCTAAAATTCAACTTTCATTATCTAATATTCTTATTACTAAGTCAATATTTTAAAACATTTTTAAATGTATTATTTTTTTTATTTTGGAAAAAATAATAGCAGTCATTAAAGGAGGTAAATACATGAAATCTAAAGGTTTTGATTATTTTGTACTGACACTTGTTATTATCGGTGCCATTAACTGGGGACTAATCGGCTTTTTTAAGTTTGACCTTGTAGCTTTTCTCTTTGGTCAGATGACATGGCTTTCAAGAATTGTATATGCCATAGTTGGAATATCCGGCTTGTATACCATTAGTCTTTTTGGCAGAGTATGCTCTTTTGGCGAAAACAGATAATATTTCTTAAGTGTTTTAAACATACTTTATAAGCTTATAAGACAAACAGTAATAAAACATCCATATACTATAGTTTAAATCTATAATATATGGATGTTTTATTTAAATATTTACTAATTTTTGTAAATTTCACGCCACTCTAAATCTCCTCTGTTAAGTGATTTAATCAGTAGCTCTGCAGTTGCAATATTTGTTGCTAAAGGAATATTATGCATATCACACAGTCTGACTGCCTTGTGAATATCAGGCTCATGTGATTTTGGGTTAAAAGGATCACGAAGAAAAATAAGCAAATCCAAATCGTTCTGCTCTATCTGGGAGCACATTTGCTGTTCTCCTCCTAAGTGACCTGCTAAATATTTATAAACTGATAAGTTGGCAGCTTCCTCAATAAGTCTGCCTGTAGTTCCTGTGGCAAACAATGAGTGCTGACATAAAATTCCTCTATACGCAATACAAAAATTCTGCATTAATTTCTTTTTTGAATCATGTGCTATTAATCCGATGTTCATATTATCCTCCATTCCATAAGAATAGTATACCTAAATATTTCCAAAACTTCCACAAAAATTATGTTAAATTTAATATTTTTTCAAAAAAATTTGTTTATTTGATTCTTAAACTCTTGCTTTCGTCCGTTGTAATCCAATATTTAGAACTATTCCCACACCAATATACATACTAAGAAGTGATGTAAGACCATAACTTACAAAAGGCAGGGTCACACCTGTATTAGGCAATAAGAATGTAGCAACTGCAATATTTACAAAGGATTGAATTGCAATCAACACCCCAAATCCGAAACAAAACAGCTTTCCGGAAAACGTGGGGGCTCTGGAGCCTGTTATAAAACACTCAAGAACAATCATAAATAACAAAAGAATTACTGCAGCCGCTCCAACAAATCCCAGCTCTTCACCTACTATTGTAAAAATAAAGTCTGTATGTGACTCTGAAAGGAGTTTACCGTTTTTAACTGATGTTACCGTATTATTATATAATCCCTTTCCTGTTAAACCACCTGAACCAATTGCCAAAAGGGAATTTTCCTGCTGATATCGTATCTTTTTGGCTGTTTCATTATCGTCCTGGAAGAAACCTACAATACGGTTATACTGATATTCACTTAATATTTTCTTTCCTGTATCCGGCTGAACAACAAAATATCCGAAAATACAAAATACCGGTATTGCAATTACAATAACTGCAGTTACAATTTTATGGTTAATTCCTGATAAAAACAATATAGCTGCCATGGTTACTGCTATTACAATAGTTGTTGATAAGTCGGGCTGTGCCAATATAAGTACCATTGGAGCGCCTAAAAACAAAACTGCACCACCTAATGTCTTAAAGGTATCAAGGGTTTCACGCCTTTTATAAAGGTACGTGGCAATAAATATTATTAAAAATATTTTTGTAATTTCCGACGGCTGAAACTCTGTAAAGCCTAAATTAATCCATCTTTTAGCACCTTTATTTACAGTACCAACTGCCAGTACCAAAAGAAGCAGGGTACATGTAACAAGGTATATGGCCCAGTAAAACTTGAAAATTAATTTATAGCTAATAAATGATAATACCAAAATCGCTATTAATCCCAGCGCCATACCCACTATCTGTTTAGTTTGAAAATTCTCCCCTTCAGTAGCACTACCTATACATAAAATTCCAATGACTGTAATAGAAATAACATATATAAGTAATCTAAAATTAAAATTAGATAATTTGTAACTTTTTATTGTATTTCGTATTTTTCTAAACATTAACTGTAACCTCAATTATAATTGTTAAATTTTAATTTCCTTAATTGGTATATTAGCCATAAGACACGGTCCTTTTTCATGCTGTATCTCTATATGGCAGTTTTCTACATCGATGTCTATGTACTTTGTTATTACTTTTATTATATCATTCTTAATAGCCTCTGTGGTATCAGGATTACATCCTAATCTGTCAGTAACTAATAAAATCTGTAGTCTCTCTCTTGCAACTTTGCCTGAACGTTTTCTATAGAATAACCTACTAAAAATCATCTGGACTCCCCCCTGCTAAAAATATTTCTGATAAACCAAAAAGAAATTCTGCTTTCTGTTTTATCTTCTGTTCCTCTTACTCCACAGAGTTTTTCAGCAATTTTTGTTATGGACTTTCCTGAAACCGTGTTTAAGTCAACCACAGCCTCACCTCTGTTTGTGGCAATAACAACATTTATATCATCATTTACACATCCGATAATTTCAGTACCTAATATATCCACCACATCTTCACTGGACATCATATCTCCACGTCTGATAAGCTCCGGACGTAATTTATTTACCAAAAGATATATAGGCTCAATTCCATCTTTTTCCAAAAGTCCGATAATACGGTCTGCATCCCTTATGGATGAAACCTCCGGGGTAGTAACTACAATAGCCTTTGTAGCGCCTGCTATGGCATTCTTAAAGCCCTGTTCAATTCCTGCGGGGCAGTCTATAATAACATAGTCAAACTCTTCCTTTAAACAGGCTGTAAGCTCTATCATCTGCTCCCTTGTAACTGCATCCTTGTCCCTTGACTGGGCACTGGGCAGCAGATAAAGATTACTATGTTTTCTGTCCTTTATTATTGCCTGTTTCAGCCTGCAATTGCCTTCAATAACGTCTACGAGATTGTATACAATGTAATTTTCAAGTCCCATAACAACATCTAGATTTCTAAGTCCAATGTCTGTATCAATGGCTAAAACACTGTTTCCCATTTTTGCCAGGGCAATACTTAAATTTGCGGTAATTGTTGTTTTTCCAACACCGCCTTTACCTGATGTAACAACTATTACTTCTCCCATTTCTTCCTCCTAAAATAAAATAATATACTATCTTTTGTATTTTATTCAGGAGTCATAACCTAGGCTTTTAATCCTGGGTTACATTATTAGAATCATCCTTTTTAACATTCTTCTTAACATCCTTATCAGTAATTTCACCATAATAATACTGAATAACGTTCTTTGCAAGCTCTGCAGAGTCATGGGATGAGTTACCAAAAGGAATAACAACAGATGTTGCTATTTTCGGATTATCATATGGAGCATATGCAACAAACAAAGCATGGGAATTACGCTTCTTGTTTTCCTGCGCCGTACCTGACTTACCTGCAATATTAATTTTTGTATCTTTAAAATATTTATAAACAGTACCTTCAGTAATAACTTCACGCATTCCTGTATGAATTGCGTCCCATGTACTACCAGAAGCATCTACTGTATTTGTAAGCTTTGACTTCTTTTTAAGGACGGTTTTACCTTTAGATGAAACCACCTTGTCTAACAATGTAAGAGAGTAATTCTTTCCACCATTAGCAATTGTTGAAACATATCTTGCCAGCTGCACCGGTGTATAAGCATTACTACCCTGTCCGATAGCTGAATGGACAGAACTTTCCGTTGAAAAATGCGGATCTCTTTCAGTAATTTCCACACCTGACTTCATATCAAGTCCTAAAACCTTGGCATATTTTTCTATTTTACTAAGACCTAAGGCACTATCATAGTTACCCTTACTGTTAGTTCCCAATCTGTATCCCATTTCATAGAAGAAATAGTTACATGACTGCGCCAGTGCCTGCATAACATTTATACTACCGTGAGTTGCACCGCCACCTGAGGTAAATATCCAACATTTAGGTGATGGAGTGATTTTCTTAAACTCACCTTCATCCACAACAGTATCGCCCTGAGAAATAATCCCTTCTTCCATGGCTGTCATTGTTGTACACATTTTAAATGTTGAACCCGGTGCGGAGGCTCCCTGGGTTGCACGGTTATAAAGAGGTTCTGACTGATCATCTACTAACTTAGCCCAATAATCAGGATCCACTGAACCGGAAAACATATTGTTATCATAGCTTGGATAAGTAACCAATGCCCTAACCTTTCCTGTTGACGGGTCAGTTATTACTACTGAACCGGAACACGGATCTAATGCCAGCTGTGCCGGTGTAATATTTAACTTCTGAATCTGATTTATAATAAATGTATAAGTATAATATGTGTCATATGTTGAAAGTCTGCTGTATGTTGCTTCATCCTTCTTTAAAACTCCCTGATCATATAAAAGCATACATACTTCGCTGCCGGAAATAGTTCCGTCAAATATGCGATAATATACAACTTCCTTACCAAAGGACGTATTTTTCCTTAAATCAGAAATAATATACTTTGTAATTAAATCATAAGTCTCCTCTGTTGATAAATAAGAATCCTTTACATCTAAATTATCAAGACTAATCCAGTTTTGTTTAATTGCATATCTTATAAACTCATTCATGCTGATTTTTCCGTCAACATATTTATTGTAGGTTTCGTCTTTTGTGTCAATAACAGATGTGAGAAGTATTCCGTCATTCTTTAATAAATCATATATATAATCGTAATACTTCTGATATTCCTTACTTAAATCATTATAAACCTTGCCATTTTTTGAGTTTAACTGCTGTTTTAATTCTGCAACAGCCAATTTAACACTGTCCTTATATTTACTGTAAACCCTGTTCTCATTAGGTGTACTTTTCTTTGCTAAATGCTTAATACTTACAACATTATTAGTCATTAACTGGGCATAAACCTTCTTAACTGAAATGTTGTGTATTTTCTCGTCAGTTTCCTGATCTTCATCTATGTCATAATTTTGAATTTCTGATATAAGGATAGATGCTATCCTTTTTTCAAGCATAGTATAAACAGCTTTCTGAAGCTTAGAATCAATGGTAAGATATACATCTTTTCCTGCTTTTGAATCTTTCTTAGAAATAGTGCTAAGTTTCTTACCTGTATTATCTACAAATATTTTTTCTTCGCCATGTTTTCCCTGAAGATACTTTTCAAAAGAAGATTCGATTCCTGCCTTTCCCACAATATCACTGGAAGTATATGTTTTACCTTTTTTATCATATTCTTCAATCTGTGTATCGGAAATAGTTCCTGTGTATCCTAAAATTGGTGCAAAATATTCACTGTCATTGTATTTTCTTACAGTTTTTTCCTCTACCATAACACCTGTTAAATCTGCCTCATTTTCATAAATGGCAGCAACAGTTTTTTCATTAATGTCCTTTGCAATGGTTACACCAACATACTTCTGATAAGAATTGGCAAAAACATTGTATCTGATGGACAAAATCTTAAGAAGCATTTCGTCATCAACATCTAACTTAACCTCAAAGAATACATTTTTAAGGTGAGAAATAAGTTCCCCTGCAGATGCATTGGAAAAATCCCTATCCTTATATTTCATCTTTTCTCCGAATATATTTTTAAGAAAAAGCTTCTTTGCAGCATCTGAAGAGAAATTCTCTTTCCACTTTCCATCCTGATCTAAGATTATAGGGAAATCCACAATAACCTTATCGCCATACTTTTCTATAACATTAATTGCCTTGTAAACAATGTCATTCATAAGCTGGTTCTTTTCATTAGAACTGTCAAGCTTATCTTCCATTCTTACCGTATATGCTAATTCATCATAAGCTAAAACTTTTCCGTTAACATCATATATCTTTCCACGGGTTCCCTGATTGTAAACAGTTCTCTCCGCCTGCTGGATATATGTACTCATATAGTAATTTTCATTTACAATCTGTAAATCAAATACTCTGTACAGCAAAGTTGAAAACAAAGCGATAATGATTAAACTTACAATGAATATTCTTGATTTAATTATTTTAGATACCGTATATAAAAAATCACCTATCAAAACTTAATTTATTCTCCTGTTTTTGTGTTAATACTTTTTCGTTTAATAAATAAAATAACTTGTAAACTATAAGGGTTACAAATGTGGTAATAATCATTTCCGGAAAGAAAATGTTCCAGAAATAATATGAAAAATCCAACTTGTTTCTCAACAGCAGTCTAAATGTATAACAGCCCATATTGTATGCAAAATCACCGGAAAACACCAGCAATAAAGGCATAAATACGTGGTCACTGTAAAACATTTTCTTAAACAAACCACCGAAAAATCCCACATACATGTATATAAGGGCATATAAACCTATTACATCTCCAAAAAATATGTCTACTAACAGTCCGCAAAACAATCCTGTTACACTTCCGTAATTACAGCCCCTCATAAATCCAAATATGCATGTCGTAATTAAAAGCAGATTTGGAGTTGCCACGCTTCTGTAATTTAACAGTGAAAAAGAACTTTGCAGGGCAAATGATAATGTAATAATTCCACCTGTTATTAATATTTTAATTATTCTATGTTTCATAATTATTTCCTACAATACCATTAATTAATCTTTTAATTCCTCTTTAAGTTGCTTAATTACCAAAACTTCACTTATATGTTCAAAATCCACAACAGGTTTCATCTGACCTGACTGGGTAAGACCACTGGCATCCTTGGATATTTTTGTAAGATACCCTACTAAGATGTTTGGAAGAAACTTATCACTAATTTGTGATGTGACAACCATATCTCCCTCAGCTATTTTTGCATCCTTAGATACCTCTGTGATATTCATAACGTTATCTTCCATAAGTTTTAAATCACCACTGGCAATTCCTGTATCTGAAGTATTGGCAAAGGAAACGCTTACACTACTTTCATCATTAATTATGGAACGTACCTTTGCATAGTTTTTTCCAACATCATAAACAATACCTACAAGACCGCCTCCACTTATAACATTCATATCCACCTGAATACCGTCATCTGAACCTCTGTTAATAATAAAGATGTCAAAAAGATTTCCCGTATCCTTTCCAATGACATTAGCAGCCACTTTTTCATATTGTGAATAATCCTCATCTAGTTTTAAAAGCTCCCTAAGTCTTGTAAGTTCATATTTGTTCTGGGCTAAAAGGCTGTTTTCCTGAGTAAGCTCATCCACCTGTTTTTTTAGCTTGGAATTACTGCTTTTTAACTCTTTTACTGTTTTTAAAAGCTCTTCCTTGTCAGTAATCCATCCGCCAATGTTATTAATTCCTGTTTGAAGAGGAACTACAGCCACACCGGCTACAGCTTTAAAAGGTTTTGAAAAACCTGAAAAAGCAAATGACAAAATAAGGGACGCAATACATACTAACGTCAGAACAAATATTAAAATCTTTGGTTTTACACTAAATTTTGATTGTCTTTTCATTGTTTCATCCTATATATAATAATAAAAATTGTAACTGTAACTGTTAAAATGAGCTTTCTCTTGGCTCATACATAAGTTTCCTGTATCTTGAATCAGACATAATAATTGATATGCCTCTTATAACTGAATCCTCTGCATTTTCAACTGTATTAACCTTAAGATCTGTCTCCTTTGCAATGAGTTTATCTAAATTTTTAATTGAAGAAGATCCTCCTGTAAGGAAAATACCTGTATCTATAATATCTGCTGACAATTCAGGCGGTGTTCTCTCTAAAAGATTCTTAATGGAATCTGTAATATCATCAAAGAACTGCTTAATTGCCTCATATATGGTGTCCTTAGAAACTCCACGTTCAGAAGGAAGACCAGTAATAACATTTCTTCCATAAACATATAAAATGTCATCACCCTCCTCTTCATTATCTTCATCATACATGGCATCTGATAATGTTTTCTTAATCTGTTCGGCAGTTTTTAAACCAATTAAAATATTGTATTTACGCTTTACCACATCACAAATCATCTGATCAAGTCTGTTGCCACCTAATTTTATAATTCGGCTTACAACAATTCCACCTAATGAAATAACTGATATTTCCGTAGTGTCAGCTCCAATATTAATAATCATGTTACCTCTGGAACTAGTCATGTCAATACCAAGACCTACGGCATCTGCTATAGGCTTCTCCACTATTTTGATTTCTCTTGCCTTTATGTCTGATTTGGCAACAACATCATAGAAAGCTCTTTTTTCAACTTCCGTAATATCTGCCGGAACAGCTATACAGAATCTTCCCATTTTGCTGCCTCTAGGTCCTGTCATTTTCTTATAAAACTGTTCAAAAAGCATTTTCATGCTTTTCAAATCAGCTATAACCCCGTATTTAATAGGGAAAATAACCTGAATATTTTCAGGTGCCTTCTCATACATTTTATAGGCTTCATCGCCAATTTCAAATAAAATGTCCTTATTCTTAATGGCAATAATATTTTTTTCATTTAAAGTGGTTCTAGTAATTCCATTATATATTTTTATATTACTTGTACCAAAATCAATACCAAAAACGCTACGACTCATAGTATATCCCTTCAAGTTGAATTTCTATATAACTTTCAATTCCCTTAAACTTGAGAATTTATTATCTCCAATAATGATATGGTCTAAAAGCCTTATTCCTACCATATCGCCTGCTTCTTTTATCTTTTTTGTACTTCTAATATCATCCCTGCTGGGTGTAGGTTCACCGCTGGGATGATTATGCACCAGCACAATATTTACTGCATTACATTTTAGTGCTTCCACAAAAATTTCCCGCTGGGAAATCATGGACCTGTCAATGGTTCCCTTTGTAATCTCCTTACTTTTAATCAGCTTACATTTAGTATCAAGAAACATAACATGTAAAGTTTCCTGTTCTAAATGTCTTAGCCTTTCCATGTAATATCCGGCGATTTTCTTCGGTGAATCATACTTCACATTATCCACAAAAGGCATTGACGCAATTCTCTTTGCCAGTTCACCAATACATAAAATCTGAACTGCCTTTACCATTCCCACACCTTTAATGTGCAAAAGCTCTTCCTTTGTAGTATGCATTATTTTCAGGAGATTAGTACCATCTCCCTGCTGCGTAATAATTTCTTTTGCCAAATCATATGCACTGCTTCCCTTAACTCCCGTCCTTAAAATAACAGACAAAAGTTCACAGTCTGACAATGTTTCAGGACCATTTTCAAAACATTTCTCATATGGTCGCTCACTTCTTGGCATATCTTTAATTTTATTCATATCTTCCTTTCTTCATCTCCAGGTACAAAGTAAAATATAAATAAATTTAGAACTCAAAGCATATGATATTGTAACACAATAAAAATTATGTGTATACGTTTTTTACAATAAAAGGCAAATAATAACAAAAACTTATACTAAATGAATTAATTCGTCATCTACCATATTCTGGAATGCCTTAAGTATGCCAAGCTTTGCATGCTGCCATGTAAGGCCACCCTGAAAATACACTGCGTAAGGCGGTTTTATAGGTCCGTCTGCACTAAGTTCAATAGATGATCCGGAAACAAATGCTCCGGCGGCCATTATAACCGGTGCATCATATCCTGGCATATCCCAAGGTTCCGGTGTAAGATAGCTATCCACAGGTGCAGCAGCCTGTATTCCTTTGCAAAAGGCAATTACTGCCTCAGGCTTACCAAACTCTATAGCCTGAATAATGTCATGTCTGCTTTCTTTTCCGTCAGGTATTACCTTAAATTCGAATTTTTCAAATAAATTTGCCGCAAAAATGGCTCCTTTTAAAGCTGATGCCACAACTGTAGGTGCTAAAAACAAGCCCTGATAAAATGAAGTCATAACTCCAAGATTAGCTCCAACTTCCTTTCCCAGTCCCGGTGTTGTAAGTCTGTAGGCACAATTTTCCACGCAGTCCTTTGTTCCGCATATATATCCACCTATTGGAGCAAGTCCTCCTCCGGGATTTTTTATTAATGAGCCAACCACCATATCTGCCCCTACATCAGAAGGCTCTATGGTTTCCACAAACTCACCGTAACAATTATCAACCATTACAATTATATCCGGGTTAATGCTTTTTACAAAAGAAACTGCTTCACCTATTTTTTTCACTGACAGTGTAGGTCGTGTGGCATATCCCTTTGACCGTTGTATTCCAACTAATTTAACATCAGAGGTAAGCTTATTTTTTATTCCGTCAAAATCAAAATCTCCGTTATCAAGTAAATCCACCTGATCGTATGTAACTCCATACTCCCTTAAGCTTCCCTTTGATTCCCTTATTCCAATTACCTCTTCTAAAGTATCATAAGGCTTACCTGAAATATAAACCATTTTATCTCCGGGTCTTAAGTTAGCGGAAAGTGCCAGACCTAATGCATGAGTTCCACAGGTTATCTGTGGTCTTACCAAAGCATCTTCCGTATGAAAAATATCTGCATATACCTTTTCTAAAGTATCCCTTCCTAAATCATTATATCCATATCCGGTAGTCTGGGCAAAATGCGCCTCTGATACCTGATTTTTCTGCATAGCATTAACCACCTTCAACTGATTGTACTCTGCAATTATGTCTATTTCTTGAAATCTTTGTTTCAAAGCATCTGTAATTTTAACTGAATAATCGTACACATCCTCTGAAATGCCGAAGTTTTTATACATTTCCTTAATGTCTGCCATTTTAATCCTCTTTTCTTATTATGTTTCTTTTTTCCAAAATCATAAGCATTTCATCTAAAACCTTCTGTCTGTTATATGCAAACTCATTAATATTTATCATGGTAACATCTCTTTCCCTTCTAAACCATGTCAATTGCCTTTTAGCGAAATGTCTTGTATTTAATTTTATCTGATAAATGGCATCTTCAAGGCTTATGTTCCCCTTTACACATTGTACCATTTCCTTGTATCCGATTCCCTGCATGGAGGTTAAATCTTCACTATATCCTAAATCAAGAATACCCTTTACTTCATCGTAAAGACCTTCTTTAATCATATTGTCTACTCTGTTATTTATTCTGAAATAAAGGGCATCCCTGTCATCATTTAAAACAAAATAAACAAAATCGTATGGTGATTCATTTTCATGCTGCTGTTCATTATGCTCTGACATACGTTTTCCTGTTTCATAAAAATACTCTAATGCTCTTATTACACGTTTTAAATTGTTATAATGAATATTGTCAGCAGAAACCGGGTCAATGCTTCTTAGCATGTTATGAATATACTGATTTCCTTTTTGTGCTGCAAGTTCCTCAAATTCTTTTCTGTATTCATGTTCATTTCCTGTTTCATCAAATTTTATATCATACAGAACAGATTGAATATAAAATCCCGTTCCTCCCACAATAATGGGAATCTTTCCCCGCTTATATATGTCCTCCATACACTCCTTTGCCATTTGCTGGAATGTATGAACGTTAAACTCCTCATCGGGATTTAATGCATCAATAAGATGGTGCTTTATTCCCTTAGTTTCCGACGGTAAAACCTTCGCAGAGCCTATATCCATATATCTGTATACCTGTATTGAGTCAGCACTTATAATTTCACCATTAACCTTATTAGCTAAGTCAATGGCTAATTCTGTCTTCCCTACAGCTGTGGGACCTGTAACAATAATAAGTTTCTTCTTCATTGCTATTTTTCCTTAAATTATTCGTTTAAATTTCTTTTCAAGCTCGTATTTGCTCATGGAAATAATTGTTGGTCTTCCATGAGGACAGTTATACGGATTTTCAAGGGCAAGTAGCTGGGTAATTAATGCATCTGCCTCGTTAAATGACATATTGCTGTTTCCCTTTACCGCAGCCTTACAGGACATGGATGCAATTTTGTCTGTAATGCTGTCTGCCACAAGCTTTGTATTTTCATTAGAAAGATTATCAATTATTTCCATTAATACCTCTTCACTATCTAATGAATACAAATCTGAAGGCACACCCCTTACTGCGTAATCCTGCCCGCCAAAATGCTCAATTTCAAATCCTATTTCCTTAAAATGCCCCATATATTTTTCTAACAATGCAGCCTCGTTCATGGAAAGAGAAAGAATTATTGGTGGATTAATAAACTGAGTGCTTATGTTTTTTTCATGAAATTTCTTCATAAGAGACTCAAACATTACTTTTTCGTGGGCAGCATGCTGGTCTATAATATACATTTTATCCTCATATTCAATAATCCAGTATGTTTTAAACACCTGCCCTATAATTCTATGCTTAGGCTTAGCCACCTCACTTAGGAAATCATCATAAACCTCCGTGATTTGCTGCTGAACCATATTATTTTTAGGTGTAACAGCCACCCTGTCTGTATTTGCCTTGTAATTATTATCTTCCCCTACATCTAAATGCTCAGGTAAATCACCTAAAACGTGATCCGGTGTCTGATAATTAGTACTGCCTATATTACTTTGACTATTTACACTTAAAGCCTTTGCTTCTTCAATATGCTGTCTGTTTATCTCAAAGGGCTCAGGAACATATTTAATTTCATCCTGTATTTCCTTGATTTTTTCTAATTCAACATCAATAATATTTGGTTTTTCAATTAAGGCATTGTTAATACATTCCTCCACCCAGGGATATATACTTTCACCTTTTCTAAATCTAAGTTCCATCTTTGACGGATGAACATTTACATCCAGATATTCCGGATTAATTTCAAAATTTAATACAGTGAAAGGGTACTTATGCTGCATTAATATAAATTTATAACCTGCCTCAATGGCTTTAGAAAGAATGTTACTTTTTATATATCTGCCATTTATAAAATAATTTTCAAAGGTTCTGTTTCCCTTTGATATTATTGCCTTTCCAATGTATCCTGTCATTTTCATAAAATCATTTTCCTGATTTATTTCAATTACATTACCGGTAATTTCACGACCATAAACATTATATATGACATCCTTCAAATTGCCATTTCCTGCAGTATGGATTTTTAACTGTCTGTTACTTTTAAAACTAATGGATATTTCCGGATGTGAAAGGGCAATTTTTTCCACAATGTCTGAAACATATCCTGCCTCTGTCTGGGCTGTTTTTAAAAATTTTCTTCTAGCAGGAGTGTTAAAGAATATATTTTTTACAATAAAAGTTGTACCTTCCGGCGCACCAATTTCCTCAAACAGTGTTTCTTTTCCACCTTCAATTTTGTACCTGTATCCTGTAAGGTTTTCAGCAGTTTTTGTAATAAGCTCTACCTGACATACAGCAGCTATACTTGACAAAGCTTCACCTCTAAATCCCAGGGATGATACACTTAATAAATCCACGGCAGTTCTAATCTTACTGGTAGTATGCCTTTTAAATGCAATTCTTATATCTCCCGGGTCAATACCCATGCCATTATCCGTTATTCGGATAAGAGACAGTCCGCCGTCTTCTATTTCAACGGAAATCATTGTAGAGCCTGCATCAATGGCATTTTCCAACAGTTCCTTTACTACCGATGCAGGTCTTTCAACCACTTCTCCTGCCGCAATCTGATTAATTGTACTTTGGTCAAGTTCCTGAATTTTCTTCATGTAACACTCCTAAGATAACTACCATCTGTTTTTCAACTGATTTTGTAGCTTAAATAAATAATTAAGTCCCTCTATAGGTGTCATTTCACCTAAATTTAGTTCCTCAATTTCTTTTATAATTTCATCACCGTTAATAGTATCAAATAAGGTCATCTGATGTGCTTCCGCATCATCATTTATTCCCGGTAAAACATTACTTCCCGGCTGAAGTCCCGCAGCAATATCCTTTGCCTTTGCGGAAATGTCCGCATTGCTTAATTCCACCACCAGCTGTTTTGCACGGTTTAATACACTGTCAGGAACTCCCGCTAATTTTGCCACCTGAATACCATAACTTTTATCTGCTCCACCTTTTACGATTTTTCTAAGGAATACAATATCATCTCCCTGCTCCTTAACGCTTATACAGTAATTGTTAACTCCCGGCAGCGTTCCCTCTAACTCCGTAAGTTCATGATAATGGGTTGCAAACAATGTTTTTGCCCCAAGAATTTTCTTGTCACAAATATGTTCAACAACAGCCCATGCTATACTTAATCCATCAAAGGTACTGGTTCCTCTTCCTATTTCATCTAAAATCAAAAGGCTCTTTGATGTGGCGTTTCTTAATATGTTAGCCACCTCTGTCATTTCCACCATAAATGTACTTTGACCACTTGCCAGATCATCTGAAGCCCCCACTCTTGTAAAAATCTTATCACATATGGATATATTAGCTTCACTGGCAGGAACAAATGACCCTATTTGAGCCATTAGCACAATCAGTGCCGTCTGTCTCATATATGTAGATTTTCCTGCCATGTTAGGACCTGTAATAATGGATAATCTGTTATGATTCATGTCAAGATATGTGTTATTAGCTATAAACATATTCTCAGGAATCATTTTCTCTACTACAGGATGTCTTCCGTCCTTTATGTCGATTACACCCTTTTCATTTATTTTCGGCTTCACATAATGATTTCTTTCAGCAACAAAGGCAAGGGATGCAAAAACATCAATTTGAGCCACTGCCTTTGCAGTCTGCTGTATTCTGTTTATTTGGTTAAATATTTCATCACGAATAGCCGTAAATATATTATATTCAAGAGAAAACAGCTTGTCCTCTGCCCCTACAATAACCTCTTCAAGTTCCTTTAACTTATCTGTAGTGTATCTTTCTGCATTAGTAAGGGTTTGTTTTCTAATATAATACTCCGGCACTAAATCCTTAAATGAATTTGAAACTTCAATATAATATCCGAAAACCTTGTTATATTTAATTTTTAACTTAGAAATGCCTGTAGCTTCCTTTTCATCTGCTTCAAGCTGAGCTAACCATGTTTTACCCTCTGTTTTGGCACTTCTTAATTTATCAATTTCCTCATTGTAGCCACTTCTGATTATTCCACCTTCTTTAATATTAATAGGAGGGTCATCATTTATTGATTCAGCAATAAGCTTTGTTATATCCTCTAATGTATCTAATCTGCCTAATATATCAAGAAACAGTGGAGACTTAAAATCTTTTATGATGTTCTTAATATGAGGTAACATTTCCAATGATGTTTTAAATGCAATTAAATCCCTTGGATTTGCAGACCTGTAGGAAATTTTGCTAAGTAATCTTTCCAAATCATAAATAGGAGCAAGATATTCCCTAAGTTCATCACGGGTAATAAGGGAATTGTTAAGCTCCTCAATCACCTTTTGTCTGTTTATAATTTCTTCTTTATCTATTAAGGGTTGCTCAATATAATTTCTTAAAGTTCTTGCTCCCATGGCAGTTTTTGTTTTATCAAGAACCCACAGCAGGGAACCTCTTTTTTGCTTTTCCCTTAAAGTTTCACACAGTTCCAAATTTCTTCTTGTGGAAGTGTCTAAAATCATAAAGGTACTAGTAGAGTACGGAATAAGCTTAGACAAATGTGAAAGGGAATTTTTCTGAGTTTCATAAAGATATTTAAGGAGTGAGCCTGAGGCAATAATTCCTAAACTCATTTCAGAAATACCAAGCCCTGATAAGTCTATTATATTAAAATGTTCTTTAAGAATATCTGAACAGTTTTCCTCATCAAAATACCATTCCTCTAACTCAAAAACAGATATGGATAGACGATTTTTTATATCTTCTATATCCATACCGCACATTAAAAATGAGTGATTACATATTATTTCACTAGGGGTAAACTTGTTTATTTCATCTAAAACATTTCTTTCAGTTGCCACTTCCGTAACATAGTAATCTCCTGTAGTTACATCTGCTATTGAAATACCAAATTTTCCCCCTACATAAGCAATGGACATAAGATAATTATTCTTTCCCTCATCCATTGCCGTGGTATTTAAGTTAGTTCCCGGTGTGACAATTCTTACAACCTCTCTTCTAACAAGACCCTTTGCCTGTGCCGGGTCTTCAGTCTGTTCAACTATGCAGACTTTATATCCTCTTGTAACTAACTTATTTATATAAGTATCCACTGCATGATATGGGACACCACACATAGGTGCCCTTTCCTTTAATCCACAGCTTTTTCCCGTAAGGGTAATTTCCATAGTCTTTGATGCTGTTATTGCATCGTCAAAAAACATTTCATAAAAATCCCCTAAACGGTAAAATATTATACAGTCATCATTCTGCTTTTTTGTTTCTAAATACATTTTCATCATAGGCGTAAGTTCACTTAAGTGATTATCCCATACGTCCTGCATCATCTGTGGTAAAGCCATATTAATCCACCATTTCTCCCATATAGTAAAAACCTTTTGCTTCTTCTAATTTAACATTTACAAGACTTCCGATTAGAGATACATCAGCCGGAAAATGTACAACTGAATTGTTGCTTAATCTTCCTGAAACATATCCCGGAATTTTTTTATTTACTTCTTCTACCAAAACTTCCTGAACACTACCTTCTAAAGCTTTTGTTTTTTCTTTTGAGATGCTATTTACCAAACTTAAAAGTCTGTCAAATCTATCTTTTACAACATCCTCCGGCACCTGGTCAGGCATTTTTGCAGCAGGTGTTCCGGAACGTTTAGAATATATAAATGTAAAGGCTGAATCATACTGTGCCTTTTCTACAACATCAAGGGTTTCTTCAAAGTCTTCTTCTGTTTCTCCCGGAAATCCCACTATAATATCTGTTGTAATACCAATATCCGGTATTTCTTTTCTTAATTTTTCCACAAGGGTTAAATATTGTTCCTTGTTATAATGTCGGTTCATGATTTTAAGTAAACGGCTGCTTCCAGACTGAAGGGGCAAATGCATCTGCTTACATATTTTCTTTGATTTCGCCATAACCTTTATTAATTCATCTGACAAATCCTTTGGATGGGAAGTCATGAATCTAATCCTCTTAAGTCCCTCAATATCCTCTATCCGCTGTAAAAGCTGTGCAAAGGTTATGGGATTTTCAAGAGTCTTTCCATATGAATTAACATTTTGACCTAAAAGCATTATCTCCACAACACCGTTAGCTACTAACTGCTTAATTTCATCAATAATATCTTCTGGATTTCTGCTTCTTTCCCGGCCTCTTACATAGGGAACAATACAGTAACTGCAAAAATTGTTACAGCCGTACATAATGTTTACGCCGGATTTAAAGTCATACTTTCTAACTGTTGGAAGCTCCTCAACTATTTCCGTTGTTCCATCCCATATATCTTCAACCTTGTGTCCGCTTATAAGTCTCTCGTATAAAAGCTGCGCCAGCAAAAATATGTTGTGGGTTCCAAAAATTATATCAATAAATCTATAACTTTTATTTAACTTTTCAACTACCTGTGGCTCCTGCATCATACATCCACACAAACCTATAATCATTTCAGGATTCTTCTCTTTTATCTTTGAAAGATAGCCTAACCTTCCATATACCTTTAAATTGGCATTCTCCCTTACGGTACAAGTATTATACAACACCAAATCAGCATGTTCATCGTCAGTTTCTTCGTAACCTATTTCACTAAGTATACCCATCAGTTTCTCTGAATCCTTAAAATTCATCTGACAGCCGAAAGTGACAACACATGCTGAAAGTTTTCTGCCATATTGCTGTTCTTTTATTTTCACTAATTCCTTACATTTCTGTATATAATATTTCTGCTTTTCCGTCTCGTTAGTAAAACTCATTCTAATCTCCTGCTTTAATTAATATTTATAAATCTTTTTTCACTAATAATATGATACATTTTCACATCATGGTCCTCTGTGGGTATTTCCTCAAAAATCTGATAATCATAGCATATTCCCACAGACTTAATAGGGTAATCCTTAAGGTATCTGTCGTAAAAGCCTCCTGCCTGACCTATTCTGTCACCACTTTCAGAAAAAACCACTCCCGGAACTAATATTAAATCAGCCGTAGTTTCTTCATTTTTTTCGTCAGGCTCAAATATTCCATAAGCTCCCTTTTTAAGCCCTGATAACCTGTCAATGGCATAAAACTTCATAATGCCTGCCTTATCAAGAACCTTGGGCAGGGAAACCCTCTTTCCATCTGCAATTGCCTTTTCTATAAGAAATGATAAATCCACTTCATTTCTTATGGAATTATAGCAAAACACTGACCTAGCTTCCCTGTAAACGGAACTGTCTATTAATCTTTCACATATCTTTTTACTTAATATGTCTACCTGATTTTTAGGCATTTCTTTTCTTTTATTTTGTATTTCTTTTCGTAAAGAGTCTTTTGTTGTCATTTTAAATTAATGTCCATCCCCTTTAGGCTGTACTTTTTTAATTGTTCCGTCAGGATACTTAATGCTCATGGTATTAAGCTCTCCTGTTAAATTACCAATAATTGCCATTCTATATTCTGTTCTAAGTTTCTGCTGTTCTTCCTTTTCAGCCTCAGTAAGTCCTGTTGTCTTTGACTTTTTATATAATTCATTAATTCTGTTAATTTTGTTTTTGTCCATTTTATTTTAGGAATATATATGTAGTCTCGTTGTTAGAAGCAACACTGCCTATATATTCTCCCCTTTCCTGTAAAATAATTTTCTTTGACGGGAACTTATGTATTCCCACTAACTTAATTTCCTTGCCAAATAAAGTTCTATCTGCAAATGTTGAAATAACCGTGTTGTTATTTACAAATTTTATATTTAAATCCTCAGGATATGTTGCATCCACATCATTTGTAATTAAGTTAAAGAACTGGGTACCTGAAGAATTTTTCTTAATCATATAGGGCTTATTATCTATAACTGTTGCATTTTTAAGAAGATACTCCCCTGTTGTGGTTTTATTAATGCAGGTATAAATTTTCTCTTCTTCCTTTTTTGAAGTTAAATCGTAAAAAACAATTACTTCATCATTTTTTTCATAGTTAAACTTTGAATAAATCAAAAAATTATCAATGATTTTTGCATTAATTACCGTTGTATCATAGTAAGCCTGGTCTATGGAATTCATAACCATATTTTGCTGTTCTAACTTTAAATCACTGATAAACTGCTTAATGTTTACAATTATAAGGTTCTCAACAGCTGCCTCTTCCTTCTCAAGGTTTAAATGTCTGTCGTTTTCAAAAACCGAATATCCCGTTTTCATTATGCAGTTTGTCTCATTGTATGGAAGGACAAACTCAATACCGTTATTTTTCAGATTTTCGTCTTCAATTACAATCTGCTTATTTTTAACAAAATCAAATAAAACCAAGGTAAAATCAAAAAATTCCTTTAACAGTCCATTGGCACTTACCTTTGGAAGAGCTCTTTGAATAATCAGATTTGACTCATCTAAAATAAAGATTTTTATCTGCTTATTGTCAGGATACAAATTAATATTGTCCTTTAGAGAAATAATCTTTGTATGAGTATGGTCTGTTATATTATATCTTATAATATTAAAAGTGTAGCCGCCGTCTAACATATCAGTGTACTCAGTAAAATACAGATAATCTGATTCATACTGACAATTGGTAATATTAAAAACATCTACCTTGTCAGTATATGGCATAACTTCCTTTCTTACATTTTCCTCAAGATAATACAGAAAATATCTCACCTTTGGCAGATTAGTAAAAGGACCCTGTTCATATTCCTTTTCCAAAATAATATCATCTTTTAAATGTAATCCGTTAAAGTATTCTGACTGCGCCAAAAAACGTATATTCATAATGCCTCTCCTTAACAATGTTTCTACATTTAACACATCTTTATATAATACTACATTTTTTCAAAAAAGTCATTATTGCAAAGACCTGTATTTTTTTGCCAATGCCTCAAATGCCTTAATTCCATCTATTGCCGCAGATGTTATTCCTCCGGCATATCCTGCACCTTCTCCTATTGGATATAGCCCCTTGATTTCTGATTCAAAATCATCATTTCTGATAATTCTTACAGGAGATGAAGTTCTGCTTTCCGGTGCTGATAAAACAGTATCTTCATTGTTAAATCCATCAATTACCTTTCCAAAATAATCAATGCCTTCCACTAAGGCTTCACACACAAAATCCGGTAATACCTTATTAATATCCGCCATAGTGTATTCCCCCTTAATTTGAGGAATAATCTTTCCAATTTTCTCTGACTTTATTTTTTTCTTAAAATCCCCATATGTTTGCAGGGGAATATTGCCCTTTCCCTGTTTATAGGCAGCCTTTTCTATATCTCTTTGAAGCCACATTCCTGCCAATGGATGACTGCTTCTAAAATCCTTGGGTGATAATGCCACAACTATAGCACTATTGGCATTTTCGCCGTCTCTTTTAGAATAGCTCATGCCGTTTACTGCTATCTCCTTTTCCTCTGATGAAGCATTTACCACAAAGCCACCGGGGCACATACAAAACGAATATACTCCACGGTCTTTTTTTGTTTTGTAAGTAAGCTTATAATTTGCAGCTCCTAACCTATTGTCTTCAAAGTCATACTGGCTTTTATTTATCATTTTCTGGGGATGTTCAACCCTTACTCCCATGGCAAAAGGCTTTCCTTCCATAGGGATGTTTAGTCTGTTAAGCATCTCAAAAGTATCTCTGGCACTATGTCCTATTGCCAATAAACAAATATCCGTATCAATTACTTCTTCATTTGACAATTTAAGCCCATTAACCCTGCCATTTTTTAACAGGATTTCACTAACTGTAGTGTCAAAATAAAAGGTTCCTCCCATATCTTCAATGGCATGACGCATATTTTTTACAACTTCGCTTAAAACATCCGTTCCAATATGTGGTTTTGCATCATATTCAATTTTAGGATTAGCGCCAAATTTAACAAAGGTATTTAATACAAAACCGATTCTGTTTTCTTTATCTTTAATACCTGTGTTAAGCTTTCCATCTGAAAAAGTTCCTGCGCCACCTTCTCCAAACTGCACATTACAGGAAGTATCCAGTTTTTCACCATTCCAGAAAGCATTTACTTTTTTAATGCGCTCATCCACTCTGCTTCCACGCTCAATAATTATAGGCTTGTAACCATACTTTGCCAGCATATATCCGCAAAACATTCCTGCCGGCCCAAATCCCACAATTATCGGTCTTTTGTTTATGGAGCAGGTTCCTGTGGGAGCAAAATCATACTTTTTTTCCTTATCTGTCACCGTAACGTTTTTTCTTGTTTTATTATAGTTTTCTACCTTAAATAAAACCGTATAAATCTTGTTGATTTCCGGCTTTTTTCTGGCATCAATGGAATATTTTAATATCTTTTTTTCTATTACGTCGTCACTATGTATTCCTGCTATTTTTATAGCTTTTTCAAATGCCTTCTGTTCCTTTTCATCTATACTCAACTTTATATTTGAAACCTTTAAAAACTTCATTTACTTATACTTTCTCCTGCTATATATCCGCTACTCCAGGCAAACTGAAGATTATAACCACCGCATCTTCCGTCAACATCAATTATTTCTCCTGCAAAATAAAGATTAGGACAAATAAGGGATTCCATTGTATCTTTATTAATTTCAGAAGTATTAACCCCTCCTGATGTTACCTGAGAAAAATCAAATCCTTTTTTTCGTTTTACGGTAACTTCAAAGGACTTTATAGTATCACATAACATAGTAATTTTATTTATAACATCAGTACATTTAACATTACTTTGCAGTTTTATTTCCTTAAGAAATACAGCTGCCAGCTTTTCGTTAAACAATCCGTTAAGTGCCGTTAATACCGGCATTTTATCTCTTCTTTTAAGGATTTTTTCCAATAATATTTTCACTTCGTCATATGTATAATCAGGAGCAAAATCAATAATTACATTTTCTTTCTCATTAACACTTCTGCTTATATTAAATACCGGAATACCGGATATTCCATAGTCTGTAATCTGAAGTTCCCCTAAATCCTTTATGTTTTTATCTTTAATTTGTACCTTTGCCTTCACCCTTACACCTGATGCCTTTTTTAACTTTTCATCACATACTAAGGCTGTAAGTGCAGGACAAGGCTTAACAATGGTGTGACCTAAGGCTTTTGCTAATTCATATCCGCTACCGTCACTACCTGTTTTAGGTGCCGCCATTCCCCCTGTTGCAATTATTAATTTGTCACAAAATAAATCAATTCCTATATCCAGTACAAAGCCATCATCTTTTTTTGTTACACTTTTCACATTATTATTTGTTTTTATTGTAACCCCTAAAGACAATGCTTCATTGTAAAGTGCATTAGTAATCGTAACAGCCTGATTACTTAAAGGATAATAAAAGCCGTTTTTTTCATAACAATAAACTCCCATATTTTCAAAAAAATTAAGAGCATCTTTATAATTAAATCTTTCTATTACGTTGTTTATAAAATCTTTATTGCCATAATATTTATCCGGTGTAAGAGCACTGTTTGTAATGTTACATTTTCCATTACCGGTTACGTTTATTTTCTTTCCCGGCTTGTTTTCGTGCTCTATAACCGTTACCTTATGACCACATTCAGCTGCCGTAATTGCCGCCATAAGTCCGGCGGCTCCGGCTCCTATTATCACTACTTTCATTTTAATTCCTTTTTTCAACTGGTGTTTGCCTCTAAAAACTTAAACAGTTTTTCGGCATTTTCAATATAAATTCCATTTTCAAGGACTTTTCTGTCTGCCTCGGGAAGCCTTGACACAACAATATCCGTTTCAGCTACAACGGTTTTTCCATCTTTTTTATAAACAACAATTTTATCATTTAAATCTTTAACCCAGTAGCCTTCCACTTCCTTTGAATCACTTTTGTTATTCGGTGAAACATTTACAACCTTTTCCTTTAAATTGTCACCTTCCTTAGTGCCTATTTCCACTCCCACGATATAAGCAGCCAAAAATCCAATTATAAAAACCACTAAACAAAAAATATATGCTCGTTTGCTCATAATAAATCACTCCTTGCATATATTTTTTACATATTTTGTATTTTTTATACGATTTTTTATATCATATGAATTTTTTTCATAAGTTTAGCGATCATTGCCCCTTTTGGCATGGATAAAAGTTCATCCTCTGTTACTGTTTTCGTAATTACCAGCATTAGAGCATATATAACCACTGCAACCATTATAGCAATTATTGTACTTATAGCATTAATTTTAATTAAACCATTAAATAACTTATATATTCCAAAACAGCCTGCTCCCATAACTCCTGCACAAATAAAAGGCTTAACAAAGGTTTCAAACATGTTTTGTCTGTAATTTAAATACTTTTTAATTGACATGGCATTTAACACAGAAACAGTTGCTCCAAACAAAATATCACCAATAACCACCCCATAAATATTTAATTTAAACACAATTAAAAGACAAGGCAAAATAATTAAATGTAAGCCTAAAGAAATGGCTGAGTTTTTAATTGGCACCTTAAGTTTGTCTATTCCCTGAAGTATTGCATTGCTAATGGTAGACAGTGAAAATGCTATTACTGTGAAAATACTAAACACCATCATAGGTGCTGCACCGTCTCCGCTGCTTCCAAACAAGAGCTTATTAATAGGCACTCCCAACACCGACAATCCCATACCACATGGGAAGGCAATTATCATGGAGAATTTAAGTGCCATATCTATTTTATTTTTTACTACGGACTTATCCCCTGCAACATATGAACGAACCAGTGAAGGAACTATTGCAGTGGATAATGCCGATGCAATGGCAATAGGCATTGTTGTAAGGGTTCTGTAAATTCCCGTATAATTTCCATATACCGCACTTCGCTGTGCCTCAGTGCTTTCAGGCGAAATACTATACATTATATTCTGGAATATAGGATTGTCCAAAAGGTTTCCTATATTATATATTGTTGTACTTATAAGTACTGGTGTAATGGTAAAAACAATCACCTTTGTTATGGTACCGTAGCTGTCCACGGACTTGGTTATATCTTTTCTGATATTTGAATTAATGCTTCCAAAATGACGGTACAAAATAATAATCATTATAATAAGTGCAGTAACAGCACCACATAATGTACCTAAGGTACCACCGGCAGCAGAATATGAAGCCCTAAATGTTTCAGATTCATCAGCCATTTTCGACAATGAATATCCATATGCACCTAATTCATAGGCTGCAATAACACTTACAACAGCATTTACAATCTGTTCAAAAATCTGTGATACTGAGGTTGGTATCATATTTCCCATTCCCTGGAAATACCCTCTTAAAACACCTAAAACACAGGCTACCGTAAGAGTAGGTGCCAATATTCTAAGAGGAATTGCAACCTGAGGTAATTTGTATATTTTAACGGAAATCCAGTCAGCACCAAAAAACGCCAGCATTCCAAATATAACACCTATTGTGATACCGTAAATTAAAGCACCTTTAAACACCTTGTGGGCGTTTTTGTACTGCTTTTTTTCTAACTTTTCTGAAACTATTTTAGACACTGCAAGAGGCATACTCTGGGATGACAGCAAAATAAGAACATTGTATATCTCAAATGCCGTGCCGTAATATCCCATTCCGCTTTCCCCTAAAATTCTGTTAAGGGGTATTCTGTAAATAAGACCTATTACTCTTACTAATATTCCTGCAAATGCTAAAATGCTTCCCTGAATTATAAAACTGTTACTTTTTGATTTGTTACTCATTTATTTATCCTTATTCTATTTGATGACAACATTATCTGCATATTCATTCTGAACTATCTGCACCCATGTTTTTCCTGTATTTAAAACAATCTCTTTTCCTGTTTCATCAAAGTATTTTGTTTGTCCGGACATTTGCTTGTCCTTTTTCCATGTAATTTTTTCTGCTTTTCCGTTGGTAATAAACCAGCCTTTTCCTGAACCGTTTAATGTAATATTAAGACTCTTATTGTCAGGATATAATGTGGAATCCACAAATTGAATTATTATATTTGAGCAATGAAGCTGTTTATTGTTCTGGTCATCAATATGTTTTTCTCCATACTGATATCTGTAATACTGACCATTTTTAAACTTGTACCACGGCTTATTTATAACATATCCCATTTCCACGGTTTTAGCTGTTTTCTTACTGTTAAGGTCTACCTTCTCACCAAAATTTGCAAATTTAAAATGACCCTTGTAGCCTTTTTTGTATTCTTTTCTGTATTTAAGAGCTTTTATTGCGTTATTTAAATTCTTTCCTGATGTAAAAGCATTGTGAGGTGCCACTCTGTCTGTGGTACGGTAAAAATAATTTTCCGCATTAAGGGCGCCTACATTGTCTATTTTGTCACTTTTTAAAAATCCCAAAGCATACTGTGACTGACCATAATGGCTGTAAATAGCATCCCACTCTAAAGCAAAAGCACAGTAGTAAATACGACAGCTTCTAACTGAACCCATCTTTTTTAATTTATCATAATTTTGAAAAATTCCCATAATTCGGGTAATTCCACCTTCTACCGGTGCTTCATAGCAAACATCTGCATTGCTTATTCCTGAGTGTGGCATGGCGTTTATAATGTTGTTATACATTAATGCCACAGGTCTTCTTTTTGCTGTTTTATCCTTTACATATTCTCCCGTTAAAAAACTTGGAGTTTTACCTACATAAGGATCTGCCGTTGTGGTTTCAACAGTTTGTACAGTGGTCTCTTCTGTTTCTGTCACTTCTGTTTTTTCTACTTTTTTGTTAGGTATAACAAACATGGCAAGCAGTGCCACTCCGCCTACTGCCACCGTAATTATACCTGCAATAACCAAAGTTACTATTAATTTTTTATTTTTGTTCATTTTAAATCTCCCTTGTAATCCCTAAATTATTAAGAATAATATTCTGTTTGTTTTCCATATCCTCTCTCTCATCTTCCTTAATATGGTCATAACCGAATAAGTGTAGCATACTATGAGCCGTAAGAAAAGCAATTTCTCTTACTTTTGAGTGATTATACTCATAAGCCTGACTTATAACCCTGTCGTAGGATATTACAATATCTCCCAGCATTAATTCCCCTGAATCCGGGTTGAAATAGTTAATATCGTCTTCAACATTGGTAAAATCAGCAGGAGAATCATAGTCAATTAACGGGAACGATAAAACATCCGTTTCTTTATCAATATCTCTTTGAGCTTTATTTATTTCCTTAATGCTGTCATTGTCCACAATGGTAACATTAACCTCACATTCAAAGGGGCATTTCACAAAGTCAATTGCTTCTTCCACTACCTTTTTTATTATTGTATTGTAATCAATATCAATATTTTTACCATATTCATTTTCTATAAAAACTGACATATCTATTTTTTACCCTTTCCTTTGTTTTCGTATTCCTCGTAAGCCTTTACAATTTTTTGTACCAGAGGATGTCTTACAACATCATTATTGTCAAGAAATGAAAATCCAATATCGTCTACATTTTTAAGTACCCTGAGGGCAACTTCAAGACCTGAAACCGTGTCCCTTGGCAAATCCTTCTGGGTTCTGTCTCCTGTTACAATTACCTTTGAGCCAAATCCAATACGGGTAAGGAACATTTTCATCTGGGCCGGAGTTGTATTTTGTGCTTCGTCTAAAATAATAAAAGCGTTATCTAAAGTACGGCCACGCATATAGGCAAGAGGTGCCACCTCAATAATTCCCTTTTCGCTATTACTGATAAAGCTTTCTGCTCCCATTATCTGATAAAGTGCATCATATAAAGGTCTTAAATAAGGATCTACTTTGCTTTGCAAATCTCCCGGTAAAAATCCAAGATTTTCTCCCGCCTCAATAGCCGGTCTTGTAAGAATAATCTTGTTTACCTCATTGTTTTTTAAGGCGTTTATTGCCATTGCCATTGCAAGATAAGTTTTACCGGTTCCTGCCGGGCCAATGCCAAACACTATCATTTTCTTTCTTATCTGGTCTACATAGGATTTTTGTCCTAATGTTTTTGGTTTAACAGGCTTTCCCATAACCGTTCTGCAAATAATATCATCATCTAATTCCAGCATTACAGACTCTTTTTCGTCAAAGCTTAAAGATAAGGCGTAGTCAACATTCTGTTCTGTTATCTCATTGCCCCGCTTTGACAGTTCCATTAATTGTTCAAATACATGACGGGCTCTCTTAGCTGCCACTTCCCCTCCAATAATTTTAAGCTGTCCGTCTCTTGAAATTATGGTAACATGTAATGTTTTTTCGATTTTCTTTATATTGTAATCAAACTGTCCGAAAACATTCTTTTCATGTTCCATTGGAATATCTATTATATTTTCTATTACGCTCATATTTTTCCCTTCATGATTTTTCTTAATCAGATTTTGTGGTTTCTTTATTATTCTCTGATTCAATCTCATTTATTTTTTCGCTTTCAATATAAGAAACCTTTCCTAAAGGTTCTAAACACTTAATCGTCCCCGAAAAAACATAATGATTTTTTTTCTTGTCTATTTTAACATTTTTTTCTAATATTTTGTACCCTTTTTGCTCTAATATGAACATTTTGTAATTGAATCTATCATATAGTTTTTTCTTAGCTTCTTCTTTTGTGTAATTTCTCTTCTCTTTTTCAAACTTTGTAACCACATATTTTTCCATCCCAAAGGGCAAATAGAAATTTCCAAAGGCTTTAAAATTTCTTTCCGATTTTACAACAGTTTCATTTTTGTCATTTTCTTTTATATTCCACGTGTATCCCGCTACTAAAGGTGCATAGTAAGTCCTTTTATGCTTAATATTTTTAACAAAATATGTATCGGAAATTTTATCATTATAAGAGAGATTAGTTATTCCCACAACATCACCATCTGCATTACATAATTTTGTAAATATTTTTTCCCCGGATTCATTAAAAACATCTACAATACCGGATATCAGAACATCTCCTTTTTTTACTTTATCACCGGCTTTTACCACTCCTTTTCCTTTTCTCACTAAAATGGACTTTATGGTGCAGTCCCTGTTAGCAATCAGGTCATAAGTTTTGTCTTCTTTTGCGGAAATTTCAGTGATATAGTTTTCTTTTATATGGACAATAAGATTTGTTCCCTTTACTTCTGCGCAAACCCAGCTTATGTCATTGTATTTTCTTCTTATTTCTTTCTCTATTTCATCACTGTTTATCCGGTTCTTTCTCATTCCTTCTTTTATATCCATCTTTTTTAAAAACCTCATAATCTGAGTTGATGTATAACTGTAATTTCCCTCCACATCAATATTCCAGATAAAGTGAGAATTAATAATTAATAACAATGTAAAAACTGCCAAAATAAATGTCACTGACTTTATCACAGGCAGCCTTGTAATATATGTATATGTTCCTTTCTCTTTTATATCCAGTATCTTTATTCCCATTTTTTCAGCAATATCAAGGACTTTGTTTTTATCTTTATAATTAAATGTTATTTCCGTAATTCCATCTTTTGAATGTATATCCCTTAATTTTATTTTCCCTGTATTATTTATAAATCTGTAAATGTGATTTTCATTAATTTTTATAACTATGTAGTGGAATTTTTTTCCTTCAAAACATGAAAAAAACAAATTAACAAAAGAGAACTTCATTTACACACCCGCCTATTACCATGGTATCACTGTTATAATAACTTATGATGAGTTTTTCTCCCATAACACGGATATTATATTTTTTGCATATTACTTCAATTTCTTCTTCACTGATATTTTTAATTCTTTTATAATTTTCAACTATAACTTCCCGTCTTCCGGTAATTTGGCATAAACATTCATTATTAATTACATCCCTTGGAATATCATATTCATTATCAACGTTAAACATATATTATCCCCCCAATATATACTATGAAATCTTTATGCTGTTAGAACATAGAAAAAAAGTGCGTTGCAGTCGTGATGTAAATCACTGTCGCAACAGCACTTTTTTTATAATTAATTATATTTGCGCTTTCTAGCTGCTTCTGATTTTTTCTTACGCTTTACGCTTGGCTTTTCGTAATGTTCTCTCTTACGAATCTCCTGCTGGATACCAGCTTTAGCGCAATTTCTCTTGAATCGACGTAATGCACTGTCGATTGATTCGTTTTCTTTAACGATAACGCTTGACATTCTCTTCCTGACCTCCCTTCAGTTATAGATTCCTAAAACTGTAGGTATTTGTGCCTAAACACTTAAAATATTATACCATATTTTTCTTTACAGTCAATAGCTTTTTCACGATATTCCAGGTTAAAGCCTGAAAAGTATCTATCCAATCTGTGCTTCAAGAATTTCCTTTGCCTTAGCTACGGCTTCATCTACACCTGCCGGGTTCTTTCCACCTGCCTGTGCCATGTTTGGACGACCACCGCCGCCACCTCCTACGAGTTTGGCAATTTCTTTTATCATATTTCCTGCATGGGCACCCTTTGATATAGCATCGTCATCTGCCATAACAATTACGTTAGCCTTGTCGCCTGTAGTTGACACTAAAACAACAACTCCGCCGCCCATCTTATCCTTAAGTTGGTCGCCAAGATTTCTTAATCCATTCATGTCAACGTCAGCAACCTTTGTTGCTAAAAGTTTAACACCATTTACTTCAACAACCTGACTCATAACATCACCAACTGATGCGTTTGCCATTTTTGCCTTTAACTTTTCATTTTCAGAAGATAAAGCCTTAATTTCTTCATTTAATGTTTCTATTCTCTTAACCAAATTGTTTGGTTCTGTCTTAGCTACCTTTGCAGCTTCGTGAAGTTTCTTTTCAACATCTGCATAGTGCTTCATAAGACCTGTTCCTGTTAAAGCCTCAATACGTCTTACACCTGCTGAAATTCCTGATTCAGATATAATCTTAAAATATGAAATTGTGCTTGTATTTGATACATGAGTACCACCACAAAGTTCAATAGAATAGTCTCCCATAGATACTACTCTTACTTTGTCACCATACTTTTCACCAAATAATGCCATTGCTCCTGTCTTTTTGGCATCTTCAAGACTCATTTCTTCAGTAACTACATCAAGTCCATTTTCAATCTGTTCATTAACTAAGGCTTCAACCTTTTCAATTTCCTCCGGTGTCATAGCCTGAAAATGAGTAAAGTCAAATCTAAGTCTCTCAGCATCAACATATGAACCTGCCTGTTCAACATGATTTCCTAAAACAAGCTTTAATGCCTTCTGAAGTAAGTGGGTTGCACTATGATTCTTAGCTATTGCATTTCTGTTTGCACTATCAACCTTTAAAGTTACCTTATCGCCTACCTGAATCATACCTTCACTAACATAACCTACATGTCCTACCATGGTGCCGTGAAGCTTAATTGTATCAACAACAACAAATGTTCCTTCGTTTGTTTTAATGATACCTTTGTCACCTACCTGACCACCCATTGTAGCATAGAAAGGTGTCTGTTCCACAACAATAGTACCTTTGTCGCCATCAGCTAATGCCTGTACAACTTCTTTTTCTGTTGTAAGAGCAGTAATAACTGAATCTTCAATTAATTTATCATAACCCACAAACTGTGTTGAAAGTGATGTATCAAGACTTTCGTATACTGTCTCGTCAGCACCCATGTAGTTAGTAGTTTTTCTTGCCTTTCTGGCTGTTTCTCTCTGAACTTCCATTGCCTTCTTAAAGCCGTCTTCGTCCACATCAAATCCTTTTTCCTCAAGAATTTCCTGTGTAAGGTCAAGTGGGAATCCATAAGTATCATATAACTTAAATGCATTTTCACCGGACAAAGTTTTTTCATTCTTTGCCTTCATTTCTTCTTCCATGTCGGCTAAAATGCTAAGTCCTGTATCAATAGTCTTATCAAATTTGTTTTCTTCCTCTGTAAGAACCTTGAAAATCATGCTCTTCTTTTCTTCAAGTTCAGGATAACCGTCTTTTGAGCTTTCAATAACTGTTTCTGAAAGTTTTGCCAAAAACTGTCCCTTAACTCCTAACAATCTTCCATGTCTTGCAGCACGTCTGATAAGTCTTCTTAAAACGTATCCACGTCCTTCATTTGAAGGCATAATTCCGTCTGAAATCATAAATGTTGCTGAACGGATATGGTCTGTTATAATTCTGATGGACACATCCCATTTATATTCCTTCTTGTATTCTTTCCCGGTAATTTCACAAACCTTATCTCTAAGTGCTTTAATTGTATCAACATCAAAAATTGAGTCTACATCCTGAACAACTGTTGCCAGTCTTTCAAGTCCCATTCCTGTATCAATATTTTTATTCTTTAATGTTGTATAATTTCCCTTGCCGTCATTTTCAAACTGCGTAAATACATTGTTCCAGATTTCAATAAATCTGTCACAATCGCATCCGACAGTACATCCCGGCTTTCCACATCCATATTTTTCTCCACGGTCATAGTAAATTTCAGAACATGGACCACAAGGACCTGCTCCATGCTCCCAGAAATTATCCTCTTTTCCAAACTTAAATATTCTATCCTTTGAAATTCCGATTTCTTTATTCCAAATATCAAAGGCTTCATCATCATCTAAATATACAGAAGGATATAATCTGTCAGGCTCTAAGCCAACTACCTCTGTCAGGAACTCCCATGACCAGTGAATAGCTTCTGTTTTGAAATAATCACCAAAAGAGAAGTTACCAAGCATTTCAAAAAATGTACCGTGTCTCGCAGTTTTTCCAATATTTTCAATATCACCTGTTCTTATACACTTCTGGCATGTAGCCATTCTTCTCTTTGGTGGAATCTCCTGTCCTGTAAAATAAGGCTTAAGTGGAGCCATTCCTGCATTTATAAGTAAAAGACTGTTATCGTTGTGAGGAACTAATGAATAGCTTCCTCTTACAAAATGATCCTTTGACTTAAAAAAATCCAAATACATTTTTCTAAGTTCATTTAATCCATATTTCTTCATTTTTATGCCTCCGGTTATATTAATATAATTAATCTGCTTTTATCTGGTGGAAAGCTTTCTTACCTTTTTTAATAAGTAAAACCCCATCTTCATTAAATTCTGAAGTAGTAAATGATGTTTCAATGGCATTAACCTTTTCTCCGTTGACGGAAACACCACCCTGCTGTACAAGTCTTCTCGCTTCACCTCTTGATTTTGCAAGTCCTGTATCTACTAACAGTGTAAGAATATCTTTTCCGGCATCTATTTCATCTTTTGAATATGTTGTAGTTGGAATATTACCTGAAATACCACCGTTGGCAAATATCTTTCTTGATGCATCCTGTGCCTTCTTTGCTTCTTCTTCACCATGAACTAAATTTGTAAGCTCATATGCTAGAATTTCTTTTGCCTTATTTAATTCACTTCCCTGCCACTTTTCCATTTCTTCTATTTCTTCTAACGGAACAAATGTAAGCATCTTTAAGCACTTAATAACATCTGCATCATCTACATTTCTCCAATACTGATAGAACTCATATGGTGAAGTTTTTTCAGGATCAAGCCATACTGCACCGCTAACTGTTTTACCCATCTTCTTTCCTTCTGAATTAAGAAGTAGTGTAATAGTCATGGCTGAGGCATCTTTTCCTAACTTACGTCTGATAAGCTCCGTACCACCAAGCATGTTGCTCCACTGGTCATCTCCACCGAACTGTAAATTGCAGCCGTAATCCTGATACAATCTGTAAAAGTCATAACTCTGCATAATCATATAGTTAAATTCAAGGAAAGTAAGTCCTTTTTCCATTCTCTGCTTATAACATTCTGCAGTAAGCATTCTGTTTACGCTAAAATGTGCTCCAACATCTCTTAAAACATCAATGTAATTTAAGTCCAATAACCAGTCAGCGTTATTAACCATTAATGCTTTTCCGTCAGAAAAGTCTATAAATCTGCTCATCTGCTTTTTAAAGCATTCAATATTATGATCGATAGTCTCCTTAGTCATCATTTTACGCATATCTGTTTTTCCTGAAGGATCACCAATCATAGCTGTTCCGCCACCTAACAATGCTATAGGTTTGTTTCCTGCCATCTGAAGTCTCTTCATAAGGCAAAGAGCCATAAAATGTCCAACATGCAAACTATCTGCTGTAGGGTCAAAACCTATATAGAAAACAGCCTCTCCTTTATTAATTAAATCTTTAATTAATTCCTCGTCTGTCACCTGCGCAATAAGACCACGAGCCTTTAATTCTTCGTAAGTATTCATAATCGAACAAATTCCTTTCCTCTTTTTATTATTGCTCATAAACTCAATGTATAATTTTAGCATATGGAAATAATTATTTCAAGGAAATAACTTCCGTTAATCCCTATATTAACTAATAATTTCCTGATATTTGCGAGTTTTGGCACTGATTTTTTGTATTAAAGGCTATTATAAAGTAATAAATGCGTAGAAATCAATGTATTGGTGGGAGAAAAACTGCTTTAAAAGACATTACATTATGTTCTTTTGTAGTAGCGAACCCATTTATATGGACCTGTTCCTTTATAATACTTTTTTCTACTATTAATATAATAAAAAAACTTTACTTTAAAAAAATACGCTTTTCCATTTTTAAACTTTTTCCCTGAGTGTTTAAATTCATAACTCTTTACTTTTTTCTTCCATGTGGACAATTTGATTATCCTTGAATTTGCAAATTTCAAATTAGATGAATACATTACCTCAATACCATCTATTTTATTCCAATCCTTGTTGCTAAAATATAATCTTACCTTCCCTTTAGCATTTTTAACATTGATTAATCGTACTTTTATTTTTCGCCATTTTAATGTAAGTTCTGTGTTTTCCCTGATAACAGTCACCTTATTTTTTCCCTTGTACCATCCACAAAAAACATATCCGTCATTTTTAAGAAAAGGATAGGATTTAATCATTTTCTCATAATTTTTAGGTAACACTAATTCTTTTTTATTTTTTTCTATAATCTCATATTTTTTACCATTATTATAAACTACAATTTTTATGTTTCTTTGTTTTATTTTTGCGGTCGTTACTTCTTTGTCAGGCTTCAGGGGTTGTACAATAGTACATTGTGTTTCTGTTATAAGACCTGTTTCACCCACTGATATGTTTTCAGTTACATTAGCGGTTGTTTCTTCTGTTAAGTATGAGGTTATCTCCTCTGATAAATCTGACGTTGTTTCACCGGATGTACTTTCATTTTTACTTTCTGTTTCTTCCTGCGATACTGTTTCTGTATAATTAGATGTGGTTTCAATTTCACCACAGCTTTCTTCATTTTCATTTCTAATTGCACCAACGCAATTTCCGTTAATTATTGTCATTACAACCCACATGCTAAAAATAACCAAAGTTATCATACATTTTTTCTTCTTCATTTCCTCTTGTGCCTCACTTTTTATTTGTTATTTCTATTAACCATTACAATGGTTATAACTGTTAAAGCAATAAAAACTATTGCTCCTAATGCTAGTCCTCCAAATATCAATATCTGCTTTATAGAGCCTTCTTTTATCATTGTAATTTCCCCACCTTTTGTTGTATTTCCTGCCAAATCACTACAGGAAACCTTGGCATTTAAAGGATTTTTACCAATATCACCTTCAAAAACCAAATTTGTGGATGTTGATTCATCATCATTTTTCTTTAAGTCATAAGACTTATCACCTATCAAAATTTTCACGGAATTTTCGTCCATATTATCGTCGCGTATTTTTAATTTGATTTTTCCACTGGAAGTACCCTCAAACAGCACTATTTCCGGTGGTGTTTTATCAATGATAATCATCTTATTTAAGCTGTTGCTTTCTTCCGTTCTTGCAATTAATGTTCCATTTTGTCCTGCAATAGAAGTTGAATTAATCTGTATGTTATAATTTCCCTCATCAAAATTGTATTTTTTTATAACATACCTATATTCGTACCTGTATTTTGGATTATCACTCTTGTCTAATTTTTTGAAAGTATACATATTAGAATCAAGAGTTTTAGTGGATATGCTATCTATTATCACGACGCTACTTTTACTTATCTCGTTCTTGTTATATTCATATATAACTATGTCATTTAAATCCTTTATGGGATTGTCGAACAATTCATCCTTTTCCGCTACATATAAAGACCCATCTCTATTTACCGTAAATGCCCCTGTTACCTTTCCTTTAGATATAACATAAGGGCGTTTTCCATCTGATTTTAAAGTATTTTTCTTTGGTGAATTCCCTGCATAGTCTGTAACATATATAGACAGCGTATAGTACCCATCATCCTTCAAATCATCAATTGAATATTCAATTCTGTTTCCGTCAACCGTCGATTTTAAATCGATTTTCGATTTCTTTTTTCCATCATCTGATAGTTTAAATAAACTTACTACATGTTTTCCTATTTTTGTTTCATCTGAAAGAATTATATTAAGTGGATATGGAACCTTCTCACCATTTTTCAAGCCTTTTCCGGTGCCGTTTTCAAATCCCTTAATAACTACTTTGGGACTTTTTTTATCAACAATAACAACACATGATTTAACTGTTTCCGACTTGTTTCCTGCCTTATCTGTGGACTGGACTTCTACAATATTTTTCCCTTCACCTAATTTAATATTGCCTCTATGGGTATTGCCACTTCCACTCCATGATACGATAGCATTTTTCCCATTTATTTTTACAGTTGTTTTACCTGAATCAAAATTCTTTTCCTTAATAGTTACCGGTATTGAAACATCGTGATTAATGTATTTTGTTTTATTATCTGTAAATTTATTGTCAATTTTTATTGTCGGTTTTGTACCATCAATTATTAAAACTTTACTAAGCGTTAATTTATCGTTTCCGGATTCCACTGTTATAGCTCCCTCATTATCCCCTGCAATATTTAGTTCAAAATATGCAATATGTGGAATGTAATTATCAGCTAATTTTTCTTTATTCTTTGAAATTATCTGTACAGGATATACTACCTTTTCTCCCCACTTAAGAAATATCTCATTTTCTGATATTATTTTCTTCTGACTTCTATACAAGACCTTTATTAAATATTTTTTCTCCGGAACCCTTATTTCCTCTACGCTATTATCAGGTAAAATATATGGCTTTGTTTTACTATATACCTCTCCATCTATATTTACCTCCCTGTCTTTCCCACCTAAACCAACATATATCTTATTATCTGATTTTTTTATGTATGAAAACTCCTTATATATATTATAATAAGTTCCTTTATTGTAGATAATGTCTATTGCTAATGTATAACTACCTGATTGCTTCAAATTACATTTATACTTTAAAATAATTGTATTTTTGTTAATTCTATATTTTCTGATATTTGATATTTTTAAATAGTGAATTCGATTTTTTCTATCATAATAATAAAATTCAGCCACATCCACTTCTTCTAAGTTTGTTGCAGTCACTGTAATCCGCACATTTCTGTCTTCCTTATTTCTTGAATCAATTACCATTTTAGGTCTTGCTGCGCTTACCTGTGTAACATCTGAAAATATCAAGAGAAGCATACACACTACACCCAACTGCATAATTGTCTTTATAAATTTTTTAACATCTAAATGCATATTATTCCCTCCCCTTTAAATAAACTCTGATGTATTAATGTAAACAATATTTTTAACAAGTACAAAATTAGAATTAAATTTTGCATTTTTAGCCGCTTCCATAGATGCTGATTTTTCCATTACTCTTCCTGTAAGCCCTGTTCTTCCCGACTTTCCTGTCTTATTTTTACCTGTCATTCCTGTTTTTCCAAGGCTTCCTGTGTCATTTAATCCACCTTCTAAAATATCCTGACCATAATTTTTATGCTGATGACTGCCACTTCTTTTTCTCATCTCTTCAACCTGTTTCTGTGTCAAAGTTCCATTCAGATCCTGAATAACTTCTTTAATACGAAGTTTGAAGAACAAAATAATACTTGTTATTAAAGAAATGGCTGCTAAAGTAAAAAATACATATGTTAATATTCTTAAAACGTCATTTATGTTCATATTATATGTCCTCCATTGTTTTCTTTGCTATCTGCTGATATATGTTTGAGAAGTATGTCTCAGCCTTAACCCTTTTCTCATTAATGCTTTCTTCCGATGAACTATCTACGTTCTTCTTATTAGTATCATTTTTTAAATATTCATACGCACTTATGCAATACTCCTCTATCTGATTTTGTACATTATTATCTGATATAGTAGAATACTGTGTTCTTTGTTCATACACTATATCCCCTACTATAAGATACAGGTTAACTTTTCTCATATATGAATCTTCTTCGTCTATTGCCTTTACCATTTCATTCCAATACTTAACCAGATCTTCTTCTGTGATTGAACTTCCATTATCACTAAGCCCACTTGAAGATTTTTTAAATGCCTTAATTACCTTGCTTATTTCGCATATTCTGTTTTTAAACTGAACATTTTTCTTATCGTAATTATCTGTCACTTTTTTATATCTCAAAGCAGCTTCCTCATTACGACTTTTTATTACATTGTCATCCATTTTGCCTTCACTAAACATGTAATAATCCATATACAGATCCCCTGCTCTGAAATATATGTCATTTCTATACTCTTCGTCTAATTTTTCCACATCTGATTCATTAATAATTTTGTCAAGCTGATTAAACATTTCATTTTCAGTCTGATTATATTTCTCTTTTTCCTGTTCAGTTAATGTTCCATCATTCACCTTCTTTAAGCAATCACCTGACAAACTAAGAATATTTTCTTCAAACACGTCCAAATAGTTAGTAACCAACTCGTTTAATGATTTATTACCCGGTGCAATTCCGTATTTATCAATTGCTTCATATAATTTGTCAAGATTTCCACCATTTGATGACTCTGCACCATATACACGTATAGTGTCAGAAATGGTCTGATTCAATGTAGTTCTATATCCTATAAGTGTTCCTGTTCCTGCCAGCGCCATTATTAATGTAAATGCAGATGTCAAAATAAACTTATTAAGCTTTGACTTTTGTTTTTTTCTATATGGTTCTCCTAATTCATCTAAATGATTAAGTGCATATAACACTTCCATACATGACTGAAATCTTTCATCCGGGTTTAACTGAGTACACTTTTGAATAATATATTCTAATCCAACAGATAACTGTGGATTTACATCCCTGATTGGCAATATTTCATAAGGTGGCTCACAGGGATTTTTTCCCGTTACAAGATGATAAAGTGTTACTCCCAGTCCGTATACATCTGTTCTGGCATCTGTCTGTCCCATTCCTCCAAACTGTTCCGGTGCAGCATATCCCTTGGTTCCAAGACTTACAGTATCCGATGAATTCTGTTCCTTATATTCTCTTGCAATACCAAAATCGTATAATTTAATATTTCCATCAGGTTTAAGCATAACATTAGCCGGCTTCATATCACGATAAATAATAGGTGGCTTCCTTGTATGCAGATAATCTAAAACTTCTGCTAATTGGATTCCCCATTCAATAACAGCTGCCTCCGGCTGTGCACCTTTCTTTTTTAATATCTTGTCAAGAGGTTCACCTTCTATGTAATCCATAACAATATAAATTGTCTGTCCGTTTTCTATAATATCCACTATTCTCGGAAGATTTGGATGGTCTAACCTTTTCATGAGATTAGCCTCCGACAAAAGACTTTGAACTACTATCTGATTTTCACTGTTTGTTCCTTTTCTCTTAATTTCCTTTACTGCCCACTGTTTATTTAACCGGTTATCCATTGCCAGATATACAACGGACATACCTCCTCTTCCTACTTCCTTTAATATTTCATACTTTCCCTCAATTACCTCTCCTATTCTCGACATATTGCTCCTCCTAAATTACCTTTAACAACATTGCAGTAATGTTATCTTTTTCTTTTCTTTCTTTGTTCAATTCTACAAGGTCTACAAGACTCTTTTTCATAATTGCTTCATTTGTCATAAGATTAGAAGCTAACAGTCCATATATTTCATTATCTGTTATTTTGTGTCTGAATCCATCACTGCATAATAAATATTCATCCCCTACAGATACCTTTCCCTCTGTAAATTCAGGTACAACAACACTTGATGCTCCAATACACTGTAGTAAAACATTTTGTCTTGGGTCTTTTTTCCCTTCTTCCGGAGTAATAAGTCCCAATTTTATATCCCTTTGAACAACAGTCTGATCCTCCGTCACCTGTTCTATAGTGTCACTTAGTTTATAAACTCTGCTATCTCCCACCTGAACAATCAGGAGATTATTTCCCACCACAAGTAGTGCCGTCAGCGTAGTTCCTAATTGCAAATGATTATTTTCACCATATTCATTAATAATTTCATTTTGTTCTTTTATAATGTTTTCCCAGTCTGTTTTTACTTTTTCATTTTCATAACCGGATTCAATAATTTTAGGTAAGGAATTTTCAAACCATTCTGACATGGTTCTTATTATTGTTGCACTTGCCAATTCTCCCTTTTTCAGTCCTCCCATGCCATCACACACCACTAAAAAAGCCACCTGTCCTGATGGTGTATCAGCAATTTTCAAACATAAACTATCCTGATTTTGTTTTTTGAAAATTCCCACATCAGAATGTACTGCCGCCATAAATTTCATTTTTAATTCATTACTGCCTTCTGTTAATAATGACGTTTCATTAAATATGGAATCTTCTTTTTCATACAATAAAGTTGTTTCACAATCTTCCACATTTAAAACTTCCGTCTCACACATCTCGTTTTCTATTAGTAATGTGGTGTTTCGTTCTACGTTTTCATATTGTAAGTTGTTTTTCATTGTTTTCTCCTTTTTATTTACATATTTTATGTGTATTAATATATTGTATGTAATAATATTATAAATATATTTACTTGTCAATAAGTAATCTGTAATTAATATGATACAGTCAAAAAAAGAGCCTATTACCCATTCCAGTAATAGACTCTTTTTTTATTTAGCTATTAATTTATTTACCTTTTACAATTATGTTACTCCAATCGTAATCAACTTTTGTATATCCCGGAGTTACAACATTTAAAATCTTTTCGTAAAGATAATTATGTCCTGAATATGTAATCATTTTCTTTTGCTGATATAAAACATTTGCCACGGAATATATTGACATTGTCTTAATATCACCATAAACATACTTACCGTTATTTAACTTAGCATATGCTCTAACAGATATTTTACTGCTAAGCATTCCCGTACCGGAATTTCCATAAAGCATTGTCATGGTGTAACTTGTTGTGTTTACATCATCTGAAAGCTTAAACGGATTCTTACCTTCATCTGTAGCTTTAGCTACTGTTACATACTGGTTCTGACTTCCAACGACCATATCACTCTCTGATATTCTGTCTGTTAAACCATATATAAGTCCTACCTCTGATGCTTCCTTGTCATCATCCTTAATAGAATAAATTGTTCTAAATCCCTCAAGAGTTGAACTAATCTGGTATCCGTTAATTGACAACTTCATATTTGTTGAAACAGGAGCTTCTGTAGTTGGCTGCTGAGTTGGTGCCTCTGTTGTTTCTTCAACACCCTGACCTTCTCCATCTTCAATAATAATATTATCAAAGTATGAGCTGTAATTTCCTGCATTTCCGCCATATGCTAATGCAACACCTACAATGCTCTTTCCTACAAGACTATCACTGCCAAATGTAAATGAACAATCACTCCAGCTTCCTACATTTCCTTTGGTTGAAGATGAGCCCATTGAAACTCCATTTGAAGCAAATCCTCTTGCACTTACGTAACTTCCGTCATCTAACAATAAATCAACATATGTATTTCTGCCTCCGTTATTTACTGCATACATAGAATATGAAAGCTTCATTCCCTTTTTAATTTTAATGGCAGTTTCAGAAATCTGATAAATATATGATGAATTATTTCCATTTCCGTTACCACTAAATGCTGCTAAATAATCACCTGTCTTTGCTGTATTATTCTTTACTATAGATGCATTACCACTGGCATTGCTTGATGAAAGAACCTTATTGTTCTTAAAACATGGGTCAACCGGATAATTGCCATTATACTTGGAATCAACACATGTTACATATTTACTTTCAAAACTGTTTCTATAATAAATCGGTCCGTTAGAATGTGCCACAGGGACCTTGCTTACGGTACTTCTCTGACCTTTCATCATCTTAATAGCTTCATTTACCACTCTCAGCTGGAAGTCAGATGAAAGCCAGTATCCGTCACAGCTTGCAGTTACAAAGTACTGATTTGTTGGAATATCAAAATAATCACTTGCATTCTTTGCAATGGCAGTTCCTTCATCATATTCATCAAACATAGCCACATAGAATGCATCAAGACCTCTTTGCTTTAACTTATATGCCTGATTCCAGAATGTCTGACCTGCATTTCTTGCAATCATGTTAGGCTTTCCATTTTGCCATAATGTCCATGAAAATCCTGAGAACACAACAGGATAATAATCCATATTATTATTTTTACAATATGTAATATCCGGATCTAAGTAGTTAGCGTAAATTGAATCAACACTTCCTTCATCTGCTCCTAATGCACCAACATACCATGGTGAAATCATATCTGCCTGATTATAAATATCTATATACTGGCTCTGACTTCTCCATTCTCTTGGAACACCAATTATTACATAACAACCTCTGCTATGGAAGAATCTAATGATTTCTTCGTAGTCAGCACGTCTGCTAGGTCTTGTATTTTCAGCATTGCTGAATCCAAATCCCCATACACATACAACAGGCTTTCCGTCTACTGTAGCATATGCGTTAGAGTTTAACATTTCAAGAGACTGCTCAATATTGTACACCCAGTCAAACTTCATATCCTTAACATATGAACTAATTGAAGTTGTATCGCTTGAATCAGTAATCTGGCTGCCACCACTTATGTCATACATAACATACATAAGTCTGTTGTTAGCTTCAGCAGCATTCTGAATTTTCTTAAGCTGTGTTGCTTCCTGGGTAGCTGTAATTGTTCTACCTGTAAGACCACCAACGAAACGCTGTATTGCAGCTCCGTCTATTCCATACTGATTCATCCATTTAAAGTGAGTATCAATAACATCCTTTGTATTTGAATCAAATAACTTTGTTGACTTTCCGTTTCCTAAATTAGAAAAACCTGTTTGTGCCAATGAGCTTTCGGCATATTCAGTTACATCCGGGAAATAATCTATTGAAATCTTTCCCGGTCTTGGCCAGTTAGTTCCATCAGCATCTGCATCACCATATGCATAATGCTGCCATGAATTATACTGTCCACCGGTTCCAAACCATCCCTGATATCCTGCAAAGGATTTTCCTTTGAACTCTGAATTTGCAGTTCCCCCGGTTCTCTTTCCAAGAGGTTCTGCGTCAGGGTTTACTGACTGCTTAGTTAATTTAATGCTAGAGATGGTTGTACCTGAATTTCCTCTTCCCCAAATTCTAAAGTCGCATCCTCCGTTTTGTGCTTTTTTGAATGATGCATCATCTATACATACCGTTGTTGTAACCCATGTAAGTGAATTTGACTTATTTATGGTAGCCTGCTTATAATTACTGCCTGTTGCATTATACTGAACCTGGAAAAAGTCATTTCCTTCATCATAGTATGTAACCTCCACAAACAAATCATTATCACTTTGTGTTATTGCATTATTTTCAACCTTAAAATATGCATATTTATTGTTTGGTATAAGTCTTCCTGATTTACCTTCCTTTGAAACTTTATAGGTATAAGCTTCAGCACTTGTGTTTGAATCATCAACAAATGCCAAATTCTGACCTACATAATTTCCCGATGTAAAATCTCCTGATGCTGACACATCAGTTGCTTTAACTTCTGTAGTTACTAATGTCTGTGCCATTCCCGGCATAGTAAATAACATAGCTAAAGACAAAATAATCGAAAAAATTCTTCTCATATCTTTTTCCTCCATAATTTTTTAATAAGTTAAACGTTCAACCTCTTTATTTATTAATATTAACATTTATATATTTAATAGACAAGCATGTTTTAGGAAAAAGTCACAATTATTTTGTCATTTATACGTTTTTTACAGCACAATGCATATAACTCCCCTACTTTGGTCATTAGTAATCTTCTCAATTGTTCCCTGCATTCTTGACTGGGTTTCCTCTGTTAAATTATTTATTTTCGTCATTATTCCTTCATCTACAATCTGACCTATGGATTTTCCAAAAATATTTGTTTCCCAGATATTATCTTCGCTTTCTTTGTTATTAATAAAGTCAATTAAATCCTTTGCCTGCTCCTCACTCCCTATAATAGGAGATATTTCCGTTAAAATATTTGCTTTAACAAAATGTATCGAAGGCGCAGTTGCCTTGATTTTTACCCCATATTTATTGCCACTTCTGATAAGCTCCGGATTTTCAAGAACAATTTCTTCCTTATCCGGTGTGACAATGCCGTATCCGGTATTTCTCACTTTGCTTATTGCCTCATTGACCTTAATGTAATTGCTTCTCTGGGAAGCCATCTCCCTTACCATTTTTATAAGTTGGAGCTGATTCTCAATTTTGGTTCCTGTCATGTTTGTCAGCATATCGTAATAATATTTTTCATCTATATCATAATTAAATACCAGTTTTCCATTAGAAAGTTCAACTGAAGCCATTTGTGCCCCTTTAATATACTCTCCGTCAGGCTGAAGCTTTAACTTCTTAATATCCTTTATTTTAATAATTTTTGAAAGTACATCTTTAGAGAAATTCACAATATACTTCATAAGTTCATTTTCAAAATCCATAATTTCCAGCCATTTCGGTACATTGTAAACAATCTCCGTTATAGGAAATTCAAACAAAATATTTTCCAGTATGTTATTTACATCCATTTCATTCAATCTAAGGCAGTTTATGGCCAATGTGGACACGTTATATTTTGCTGCAATTTCTGCCGTTAAAGCCTGACATTCATTAGATGTAGGGTCTAAGGAATTTACCAAAATTATAAAAGGCTTATTTATACTCATTAATTCCTTTACCGTTTTATCCAAAGCCCTGTTATACGCCTCCGGCTCTATGTCGGTAAAGCTTCCGTCACACGTTATGACAACACCTATTGTTGAATGTTCTGAAATAACCTTTTCTGTCCCAATTTCAGCCGCCTTGGAAAAAGGAATATCGTAATCAAACCATGGTGTCTTTACCATCCGCTCTTTGTCATCTTCCATATGTCCCGTGGCTCCATCTACCATAAATCCCACACAATCAATAAGCCTTACCTTTACATCTGCTTTCCCACCGATTTTAATGGCAACAGCATTGTTAGGAATAAATTTAGGCTCTGTAGTCATAATTGTTTTTCCTGAAGACGACTGGGGAAGTTCATCCATTGTTCTTTTTACCTCATTATCATCTTCAATATTTGGAACAATTGCCACATCCATAAAATTCTTAATAAAAGTTGACTTTCCTGTTCTCACCGGCCCTACAACACCTATGTAAATCTCTCCATTTGTTCGTTTTTCTATGTCTTTATATACGTTAAAATCCATAAAAAATCCTCCTTGCATATATTAATACTAAAATATACGCAAAGAGGATTGTTTTTATTACATAAGAGGTGCTAAAAGTCTTAAAACTTTTCCACACGCCTTATATAATACCGGCCTGTTTCTGCACTCTATAAGAGATACCTTTTTAGAGTCCTTTAACATTTGCTGGTAATCTTCTTCAATATCTAAAATTGTCTTGTTTTTATAAATAAAACATCCGTTTTCAAAATGTAGAAACAAACTTCTGTAATCAAGATTTATGGTTCCTACTGTAGCCTTTTCATCATCACTGATAAACATTTTGGCGTGGGTAAATCCCGGAGTATACTCATATATTTCAACTCCCGCTTCAATTAACTCACTGTAATAGGTTCTTGCTAAGCAAAATGCATATGCCTTATCAGGTATTCCCGGCATTACAATTTTTACATCAACCCCACGCTTTGCAGCAAATTTAAGGGATGACATCATAACATTATCAATTACAAGGTATGGAGTTACAATATGTAAATATCTGTTTGCAGTATTTATTATGTGCAAATACACTGACTCTCCAACATGTTCCTTCCCAAATGGATCATCTCCATAGCCAATAACATAACCGTTATTTGGGAATTTATAAGGAATATCAATGTCTAAATATCTGTCAAAATTTCCTATGGTCTTTTCAGTTACATTCCACATTTGCAAAAACATAAGGGTAAAGCTTTTAGCAGCATCCCCTCTGAGCATAACTGCCGTATCCTTCCAGTAACCGAATCGTTCCACTATATTCATATATTCATCAGCTAAATTTATGCCCCCTGTAAATGCCACCTTGCCGTCAATAACCAAAACCTTACGGTGATCCCTGTTATTTTGCTGGGTGGTAAAAAACGGTCTTGCTGGAGCAAAGGTTTTAGACTTAATGCCTTTTCTTCTTAACTTCTTAAAATATCCTACAGGAAGCTTTGTAAGGGAACATAACCCATCATACATTACACGGACTTCAACCCCCTGCTGTACTTTCTTTTCAAGGACTCTTAAAATGGAATTCCAAACTCTTCCTTCCTCAATAATAAAGTACTCCATAAATATAAAATCCTGTGCTTCCTCTAACTGCTCAATTAATGCCTTATACTTGGCTTCACCACAGTTAAAATATGTAACTTCCGTATTTCTATATACCGGGCATCCTGTGTTGTCGTATACATATTTAGCAATCATGGACACCTGTTTATCCTGAATCTGCAAATCATTGTATATATTCTGGTCAGGAATTAAATATCTGTCTGACCTTACGTCAATATGTTCAAGTTTTTTCTTAAGCAAAATTGACCCCGGCTGTAGCATAAAATAAAGATACATCAATATCCCAAATGCCGGAACAATCATAATGAATATAACCCAGATAAGCTTCATGGTAGGGTCTGATTTATCATTTACAATATATATAACTACAAGAATCTGTAAAATTGTAATGCAATAGGACATTCCTTTACTTAAAGAAGCATTGTATGCCAAAGCCATAAACACTCCTACCTGCAATGCCACCATAAGACCGAATATGAAAATACGGCTAAAGAGAAATGCCGCAAGTCCTTTTTTTCCTTTGTGCTCAGGTTTATTTATTTTCCTATGTTCCATAAAACCTCCATAGTTATAATTGTTATAAATTCAGGTTAAATAAATATGATTTAAGTATCATAAGACTTATTCATCCCACTGCAAATCCCTATATTCGTTTGTCTGCTCTCTTTCCATTAATTCCCACATTCCGTCAATAGCAGTTTTTCCCTCAAACAAAACCTGATTAACCGCCTCAATAATAGGAACGCTGACATTATATTTTCTTGCAAGCTCTAATGCCGCCTTAGCTGATACAGCACCCTCTACTACCATTTTTACTTCTTTTACAGCCTCATCAAGGGTATAGCCTTTACCAATAAGCACACCGGCTCTTCTGTTTCTTGAATGTTTACTGTTACATGTAACAATTAAATCCCCGATTCCTGAAAGTCCGTAAAAAGTCTTGGCATTGCCCCCCATTTCAACGCCTAATTGTGTGATTTCCTTTATTCCACGGGTAATAAGGGCAGCTTCCGTATTATCTCCAAAACCCAATCCATCAATAATTCCCGCAGCTAAAGCTATAACGTTTTTAAGGGAACCGCCTAATTCTATGCTTTTTCTGTCAGGGCTTATATAGGTTCTAAAAACCTTATTGGCAAACAGATTCTGAACTTTCAAGGCAACCTTGAATTTTTTAGCCCCAACAACCACTACTGTAGGTATGTTTCTTGCCACTTCCTCTGCGTGACTTGGCCCTGATAAAACCACAGCCTCTACTCCCGGAATTTCCTGTTCAATAATTTCCGTCATTGTGTCAAAGGTTTCATTTTCTATACCCTTTGCCACATCAACAACTATCTGACCTTCATCTACATATGGTTTTAACAGTTTTGAAGTGCTTCTTACATAGGAGGATGCCACCGCCATAACAATCATTTCCTTGTCCTTTGCAGCCTCTTCCATACTGTTTGTAATATGAATTGCTTCGGGAATCTTAATTCCCGGAAGGCATATTTTATTTTCCCTGTCATTTGTAAGCTCGTCTACTTCTTTTTGAAGAAATGACCACAAAGTAACATCATTTCCATTTTCATATAAAACCTTTGCTAAAGCGATAGCCCATCCGCCACCGCCAAGTACTGCAACTTTAGCCATTGCTTTCCTCCTTTTTATGACCGATTTTTCTCTCAGTTCCATTTAAAAGACGCTTAATATTTTCTTTATGTCTTATAAAAGAAAGAGCAGTCATAATGAAAACTAAAATATAAGCTTCTATTTTATCATTGCTATGGAGGTTATGTACCATTCCCAACTGTCCCCATACAATCATTTCAATAAAAAATCCCGTCATCATGCAAAGAGAACTAAATGATACATATTTTGTGAGATAAAGGGCTATAAAGAATGTCAAAAAGCCCATTATAACAAACTTCCAGTCAAAAAATGATATTGCAAAAATCACTCCTGATGATGCCGCTATTCCCTTTCCCCCTTTAAAATTCATATAAAAAGGAAAATTGTGTCCCAGAACTACTCCAAGTCCCGTATATAAAGCAATAACCATCATGCTGTCACTACATACCTTTCCAAACATAAATGATGTAAGGATAATGGCAAAAACAGCCTTTAGGGCATCCCCAAAATATGTTATAAATCCATATTTTTTACCTAAAGTTCTCATGGTATTGGTAGTTCCTGAATTACCACTGCCATAATCCCTTATATCTATATTATGCATTTTCCCAATGATAAATCCCGTCTGAAACAAACCGAAAACATATCCTATTATAATACAAAGTGCCTTTTGTAAAACCATTACTTCTCCTTCCTTTCCCTGATAATAAATCTAAGAGGAGTTCCCTTAAATCCAAATGCTTCACGAATCTTATTTTCAATATATCTTGTGTAAGAAAAGTGCATTAATTCTTTGTCATTTACAAAAATAACAAATGTAGGTGGTTTTACCGCAACCTGAGTAATATAAAACAGTTTTAATCTCTTACCCTTATCTGATGGTGGTTGCTGCATAGCAACTGCCTCTGCCATAATTTCATTAAGTATTCCTGTTTCAACTCTCATTGAATGATTTTCAATTACAAAATCAATCATGTCAAAAAGCTTGTATAATCTCTGTCCTGTTAAAGCTGAAATAAACATAATTTCCGCATATGGCATAAAAGATAAAATTTGTCTTACTTTATTACTATATTCATAAACCGTTTTGTCATTCTTTTCTATGGCATCCCATTTATTTACTGCAATAATGACACCTTTACCGTTTTCATGGGCAATACCTGCTATTTTAGCATCCTGCTCCGTTACTCCTTCAATGGCATCAATTACAATAACCACCACATCGGCACGTTCCACTGCAGTAACGGTTCTTATAATACTGTATTTTTCAATTTCTTCCTTTACCTTTGATTTTCTTCTAAGTCCTGCCGTATCTATAAATACATATTCCCTTCCGTTCCATTTAACGTCTGTATCAATGGCATCTCTTGTAGTTCCTGCAATATTAGAAACAATTACCCTGCTTTCTCCTGTAAGTTTGTTGATAATAGAGGACTTTCCTACATTTGGTTTTCCCACTATGGCAATTCGAGGTCTGTCATCATCCTCTGCCTCTAGCTTAAGAGATGCAAAATGCTCAGTAACCTTATCTAACATATCACCAAGTCCGCTTCTCTGGGCTGCTGAAATTGCTATAGGCTCCCCGATTCCCAAGTTATAAAACTCAAAAACATCGGCCATCATTTTATTGTAATTATCCACTTTATTTACTACAAGAATAACCGGTTTTCTGCTTCTTCTAAGCATATCTGCCACTTTTGCATCAGCATCAATAAGTCCCTGTTTTACATCTGTCATAAAAATTATAACATCTGCAGTATCTATGGCAATCTGCGCCTGTTCTCTCATTTGTGACAATATAATATCACTGCTGTCCGGCTCAATTCCTCCTGTATCAATTAATGTAAACTGGTGGTTAAGCCAGTCGATATCTGCATATATTCTATCTCTTGTTACCCCCGGAGTATCTTTTACTATTGAAATCATCTGACCTGCTAATGCATTAAATAATGTAGATTTTCCTACATTTGGTCTTCCAACTATAGCTACTATAGGTTTATTCATATATACACCTCTCTGTTTATCATTTATCTATACTTAAAAATGCAGCAAGATTTCCTCTTCTGCCTTGTGTTGCCCTGTGGGAAAACATCATTTCCATGTTGTGACATGTACAAATATCCGGCATATGTATGTTTTCTTCGTATACACCACATTCCTTAAATATTATATAATTACATTCCCACAAATCCAACTGATATTTACCATTACCTTTATTAATTAAAATATCTTTTTCCCTACCCTTAAAAGCGGCTTCAAATTCAGTTGCCACATCTTCACTTACTTCGTAGCAGTCTCTGCATATTGAAGGTCCGATGCAGGCTATTACATCCTTAGGATTGGTTCCGTAAGTTTCTTTCATTAAATCCAAAGTAACCTTTCCTATTTTTCCTACAGTTCCTCTCCATCCTGAATGACTAAGCCCTATGGCTTTATTTTTAGTATCTACCATATACAAAGGAACACAGTCTGCAAAATATGTTGCCAATACAATTCCCTTTTCATTGGTTATCATTCCATCTACATCATCATAATCCCGTTCCCTGTAAATACCTTTGCCACAATCTTTTTTTGACACTATTTTTACATTTGTTGTGTGAGTCTGCTTACTTGCCACGATATTTTCAGGATTAAATCCAATGGCATTTGCAATAATTTCATGGTTCTTTACAACATTTTCCGGCAAATCATTTCTTCCAAAGCCTAAATTCATGGTAGAAAGAACTCCCTCGCTTACCCCTCCAAGTCTGGTTGAAAATCCGTTTTTAAGCCACTTAATATCAGCAAGAGCCCTGTAAGATATATAAGGAACATTATCTTTAAAGTTAATCCTTGTACTATTTCTGTTTTCTTTATTTAAAATAACTATATTTTTCATTTATACCTCATCTATTAAAATGAATTAAAACTGTTAAAAATATACTCAATATTATCACCCTGAATACTTATTACATCAAAACTGCACTGGGTGTCTGAATATACCGGATTACAGGTAATAAACCACATTGCCGAATTATATATTTTATTCATTTTTGTCTTATTTACTGCCTCTTTTGCATATCCGTATTCAGTATTTTTTCTGTATTTTACCTCAATAAACCGCAATATATCTTCTTTTATGGCTATAATATCAATCTCACCCTTAGGGCATCTGAAATTTTTAACAATAACCGTAAAGCCATTATTTTTAAGATATTCTACTGCCTTTTCCTCATACAGACTGCCAATATTACGTTTGTTCATGTATCCCCTTTATGTTATATAAAATTATGTATAAATGACCTTCTGTGAATTGGACATGGACCATATTTCTTCAGGGCTTCTATATGCTTTGCAGAGCCATATCCCTTATTAGATGCGAAATCATATTCCGGATATATTTTGTCATATTCCACCATCATTGCATCCCTTGTAACCTTTGCAATAATACTTGCAGCCCCTATGGAAATGCTTTTGGCATCTCCTTTTATAATAGGAACCTGTTTAATATTAACCAAAGGGATATTTACTGCATCATTTAACAAAATATCAGGCTGCACATTTAAAGTTGCAATGGCTTTTCTCATAGCCTCATATGTTGCCTGCAAAATGTTTACTTTATCTATATACTGAGGGCTTACCAAAGCCGTTTTGGCACTTACTGCCTTTTCCATTATTATCTGAAATAATTCCTCTCTTTTGGATGCCGTAAGCTTTTTGGAATCATTAATATACAAAATATCACAATCCTTTGGCAATATAACCGCTCCGGCAACTACCGGACCCGCAAGAGGACCTCTTCCCACCTCATCAATTCCACAAATATAATTATAATCACTATACTTATTTTCAAAAAATTTCAGATTTTCGGTTCTGGCAACTTCCTTATTATAAGCCTCTATTTCTTTTTCTGCCTTAAGTACCAGCTTTTTAACACCGCTTCTTTCATCAGTATTATAATGCTTTATAAATTCACTTAGGGCTGTTACATCTGTGTTTTTAAGTATCTCTTTTATCTCGTTAATACTTTGCATTTTATTCCTCTAATTCAAGCAGTCAATAGTTATTCTGCCTAACTTTCCACTTCTAAAATCATCCATAATCATAGATGATGTTTTATCAAGATCAGGTTTGTTACCCTTTAACTTGCATCCTCTGACTTCCGCTACCTGATACATTACCTGTAAAGGGTCTTCATCTCCCACTATACCATATCTGTTAAGAAATGCCTCCGGATATGTTTTTGAGACTTCCTTGATAAGCTGATAAGCCAGTTCTGCCATATCAAGATTATTATCATTCATTGAACCGATAAAAGCAAGGTGCAATCCAATTTTCTGGTCATCAAACTTAGGCCACAACACTCCCGGTGTGTCTAACAGTTCTAAGTTCTTACCAAGCCTAATCCACTGCTTTCCCTTGGTTACTCCCGGCTTGTTTCCTGTTTTGGCACAATTTTTACCTGCATATGCATTAATAAATGTAGATTTTCCCACATTAGGTATTCCAACTACCATAGCCCTTACAGGTCTGTTTTTTATACCTTTTCTTTTATCCCGTTCTATTTTTTCTTTACATACAGTTAAAACCGCATTGTTTATATCTTTAATTCCCTGTTTATTTTTTGAATTAATTTTTAAGGCAATAATTCCCTTATCCTTGAAATACTGTATCCATTTATTGTTCTGTGCTTCATCAGCTAAATCTGATTTGTTAAGCAAAACAAGTCTTGCCTTATTTTTTCCCAAATTATCTATGTCAGGATTTCTACTGCTAATGGGAATTCTTGCATCTAATAATCCTATAACTAAATCTATAAGTTTTATATCTTCTTTCATCTGGCGCATAGCCTTAGTCATATGCCCCGGATACCACTGATAATCCATTACAATCTCCCTGTTTTAAATGACGAAAAAAGGAACGAGTAAAACCCGCTCCTTTTGAAAGTAGTCATTATTATTTAACTAATTCTTTAACCTTAGCAGCTTTACCAACTCTGCTTCTGATGTAGTTAAGTTTAGCTCTTCTAACTTTACCTCTTCTAACAACTTCGATGTTAGCGATTGATGGTGAGTAAAGTGGCCATGTTCTTTCAACACCGATACCATTTGAGTTCTTTCTTACAGTAAATGTTGCTCTGTTGCTTCCACCCTGTTTCTTAATAACAAGACCTTCAAAAACCTGAATTCTTTCACGGTTTCCTTCCACGATCTTAGCGTGAACCTTAATAGTATCACCTACGTTAAAATCTGTAACTTCCTTAATCTGAGCTGCTTCAATTTCTTTGATTAATTCCTGCATAATATCCTCCTCATTTATTCCGATGTTCTTAATACCAGACCGGTAACAGAGGACCATCTTTTATTACTTTTATACAGCATTTGTTATCTTAACATAACTTGTCTTTTTTTGCAAGTATTATTTTTCCATGGTTCTTATGAATTTGAGGTCTTCCTTATCCAGTTTAGCCTTTTCCATTAAGTCCGGCCTTCTTTCCATTGTTCTTAGAATGGATTGATTTCTTCTCCACCTGTCAACCTTTCCATGGTCTCCTGACAAAAGAATAGGCGGAACATCCTTTTCCATAAACTTTGCCGGCCTTGTATACTGAGGATACTCCAGCAGATTATCATTAAAAGATTCAAATTCCGCTGAAACTTCATTGTTAAGCACTCCGGGAACTAATCTTGATATGGCATCAATCATAACCATAGACGGAAGCTCCCCTCCCGTAAGTACATAATCTCCAATGGACACGTTATCTGTAACTATCATTTCCAGCACCCGCTCATCAATTCCTTCATAATGACCGCATAGAAAAACAATATCCTTTTCCTTTGCGAATTCTTCAGCCATACCCTGGTTAAAAACCTTTCCCTGAGGTGTCATGTAAAGAACTCTTGGAGCGTAGCCAATTTTTTCCACCACAGACTCGTAGCTTCTATATACAGGCCCCGGCTGCATAACCATTCCGGCACCGCCACCATATGGATAATCGTCTACCTGACCATATTTATTTCCTGCAAAATCTCTTATGTTAATTGCATTTACGCTAATAAGATTATTCTGAATTGCCCTTCCGGTAATACTTGTATTTACCCCCTGTTCAATCATTTCAGGAAACAATGTCAAAACGTGAAAATTCATTAATCTAATAATCCTTTCATTATATGAACTTTTATAACCTTGTTTTCAATATTTTTTTCCAACACACACTCATCTATGGCCGGAAGCAACACTTCTTTTCCTTCATGGGTTTTGACAACATATACGTCGTTTGCCCCTGTTTGCATTACATCCACTAACTCTCCGAAATCTTCCCCTTCATCAGTAATGATTTTACATCCTACCATATCTACTATAAAATATTCCCCTTCTTCAAGAGGTACTGCATTTTCCCTTGTTACAAGTAAGTCCATTCCTTTATAGGGAATAACCTGGTCTACGTTGTCAAATTGTTTAAAGCGCAAAATAACCATGTTTTTAAAATATTTTACCCCTGTAACCTGTAATTCCATATATCCTTTTTTTGTATCTAAAACTACATCCTTTAAGTAGTCAAATCTTCTTACGTCATCTGTTGTAGGATAAACTTTTACTTCACCATGAACACCATGGGTAGATGTTATAACTCCAACTCTTAAATATTTTTCCATCTTTTCCTCGCCTTGATATAATGCATGTATTTTTTTAAATCACCTATAGAAATAACAAGGCTGGAAATAATCTCCAGCCTTGTTGCACTTGCATTAAAGTAATACTTTATTCTGCTATTTCTACTTTAACTTTCTTGTCATATTTAGAAGATGCAGCCTTTACTACTGAACGAATAGCCTTTGCAATTCTTCCCTGCTTTCCAATTACCTTGCCCATATCATCTGAAGCAACATGTAACTGTATAACAATTTCCCTTTCATTTTCTGTCTGGGTTACTACAACTTCATCAGGAGAGTCAACAAGTGCTTTTGCAATTGTTTCTACCAATTCTTTCATGAATCTGCCCTCCGATTAATTATTTTTCAATTCCGGCCTGCTTTAAAAGCTTTCCAACTGTTTCTGTTGGCTGTGCTCCGTTAGCTAACCATTTCTTTGCAGCTTCTTCATTTACAGTAACTAAGCTTGGTTCCTGATTTGGATCATATGTTCCGATTTCTTCAACGAATCTTCCATCTCTAGGTGATCTTGAATCAGCAACAACTATTCTGTAAACAGGATTTCTCTTCTTTCCCATTCTCTTTAATCTAATTTTTACTGCCATTTTTTTACCTCCATAAATTTTATCTGATAATTAGTCAATTATATCTAAAAGCCAAAAGGCATTTTAAATCCACCTCGTTTTTTCCTGCCCCCCATCATTCCAGGCATATTCTTCATCATTTTTCTTGCCTGTTCAAACTGCTTAACCAGTTTGTTTACTTCACTAATGTCTACACCTGCTCCATTGGCAATACGTCTTTTTCTTGACGGATTAATCAGGTCAGGATTTCCTCTTTCTTCTTTAGTCATTGAAAAAATAATAGCTTCTATTTTTCCCAACTGTTTCTCATCAGGAAGCATGTCGTCCTTAATCTGACCGCCTACCCCGGGAATCATATTAATAAGTGATGACAAACCACCCATGTTCTTAATCTGTCCCATATATTCAAGATAATCATCAAATGTAAACTGTGCCTTTCTAAGCCTTTGTTCCATTTCTTTTGCCTTATCCTGATCTATAGCCTGTTCAGCCTTTTCAATAAGTGATAACACATCACCCATACCAAGGATTCTTGAAGCCATTCTGTCGGGATGAAACTGTTCTAAATCTGAAAGTTTCTCTCCCATACCTATATAAAGAATCGGCTTTCCGGTAACTGCCTTAATTGATAATGCCGCACCACCTCTTGTATCACCGTCTAACTTAGTAACGATAATACCGTCAATACCGATTTTTTCATTAAATTCCTTAGCTACATTTACAGCATCCTGTCCTGTCATGGCATCTACAACCAATACAGTCTGTGTAATATCAATATTGTCTCTTATTTCCACAAGTTCATTCATCATGTCCTCATCAACATGTAAACGTCCTGCCGTATCTAAAATAACTACATTATTGCCATTCTTTTTGGCATGTTCAATACTTGCCTTTGCAATATTAAGAGGCTTTTGTTTGTCTCCCATGGCAAATACAGGAACCTGCTGTTTCTCACCGTTAATTTTTAACTGGTCAATAGCTGCAGGACGGTAAACATCACAGGCAACTAACAGCGGTCTTTTACCTTTAGCCTTTAACTTGCCGGCTATCTTGGCAGTGGTTGTAGTTTTACCCGCACCCTGAAGACCCATCATCATAATAACCGTTATCTGGTTATCAGGAAGAAGCTTAAGCTCCGTAGTTTCAGAACCCATAAGTGCTGTCAGCTCTTCGTTAACAATCTTAATAACCATCTGTCCCGGTGTAAGAGAACTCATAACATCCTGTCCTACAGCTCTCTCCTGAACCTTTTTAATAAAGTCCTTTACTACCTTAAAGCTTACATCTGCTTCTAATAAAGCAATTTTTACTTCTTTTAAGGCAGCCTTTACATCATCTTCCGTGAGACGGCCTTTACTTCTTAAATTTTTAAATATATTCTGTAACTTATCGGATAAGCTTTCAAATGCCAAAGCCATACCTCCTAATAATTATCTAATATTTCCTGAGCTATCATTTTTATTTCAGAAATATTTTTCTGATTTATATCACTGTCTGCTAACTGACAGATTCTTCTCACATCTTCCTTAGTCTTGGAAAATCTCTCTACAAGGTGTAGCTTTTCCTCGTAACCGTTTAATATCCTGTCACAGCGTTTCACCATGTCGTGAACTCCCTGCCTTGAAATTCCCCTTTCCTGGGCAATCTCTCCAAGACTATAGTCATTTAATATAAAATCCTCATATATTTCCTTTTGATGTTCCGTAAGAAGTTCGCCATAAAAATCATATAACATAGAACTTTTATATACATCTTTCATCGTAAACATACCTTTCTATATGATTTGATTTTACCACCTAGAGTATAATACAGTAAAAAGCAAAAGGTGTCAAGTATTTTTTCTTGACACCTTTGTTTTTGTTTTATTTTATAAATTTGGAGCTTCTTCCTTTGGATTATAACCTGTTTTTTTCAAGGCTTCAAGAATCTGTTCCTTATGGTCATGTCCAAAGCATTCCAATGTAACCTTTAATTCAACAGCTGCATTTCTGTTTACTGAAACAAACTGATTATGCTCTAACTTAATTACATTACCTTGCTGCTTTGCAATTTCATTTGCCACCTTAACCAATTCGCCCGGCTTGTCAGGAAGCAATACGGAAACACTAAATACTCTTCCACGCTGGATTAATCCATGCTGAAGGGTAGATGACATTGTGATTATGTCCATGTTACCACCACTTATGATTGAAACAACCTTTTTGTCCTTAAATTTCAGATGTTTAAGAGCTGCTACCGTAAGAAGTCCCGAATTTTCAGCAACTAACTTATGATTTTCAACCATATCTAAAAATGCATCTATTAATTCTTCATCCTTAATTGTAATAATTTCATCAATATTTTTCTGGATATAAGGAAAGATAATCTCTCCCGGTGTTTTTACCGCAGTACCGTCAGCAATGGTATTGGCACTATCTAATGTAACAACATGTCCTGCTTCAAGACTTGCCTTCATACAGGCTGCATGTTCAGGTTCCACACCAATAACCTTAATTCTCGGATTAAGCATTTTAGCCAATGTGCTTACACCTGTTGCTAATCCGCCTCCTCCTATTGGAACCAAAATACAGTCAACTGTTGGAAGTTCTTTAAATATTTCCATGGCAATTGTTCCCTGACCTGTTGCCACATCCAAATCGTCAAATGGTGGAATAAATGTATATCCTTGCTTTGATGCAAGATTTAAAGCATATTTGCAGGCATCATCGTATACATCACCATATAAAACCACGTCTGCACCATAGTTTTTGGTTCTGTTCACTTTCATAAGTGGAGTTACCGTAGGCATTACAATGGTAGCCTTAGCTCCATATATTTTTGCTGCGTAAGCTACACCCTGGGCATGATTTCCTGCTGATGCAGTAATAAGACCCCTCTCTCTTTCTTCTTCAGAAAGAGTGCTGATTTTATAATACGCACCTCTTACCTTGTAAGCCCCTGTAAACTGCATGTTTTCAGGTTTAATATACACATGGTTACCTGTCTGTTCACTGAAATAATCACTGTAAATTAAGTTTGTATTAATAGTTACTTTTTTTACTATTTCACTAGCTTCCTCAAATTTTCTTAAAGTTAATTTTTTCTCCATAACAATACCTCTATCTGACTAAATTACTCCTGTACGTTAAATAATGCTTCCACAAAATCGTGTGCATCAAATTTCTGTAAATCATCAATCTGTTCTCCCACACCTATATATTTTACAGGTATGCCAAGTTCCGCCTGAATGGCAATGGCTATTCCACCCTTAGCAGTTCCATCCATTTTTGTAAGAATAACACCGGTAATGTCAGCACATTCCTTAAACTGCTTAGCCTGTACTAAGGCATTTTGTCCTGTTGTGGCATCAAGAACTATGAAGTTTTCCCTATGGCATCCACCATATTCTTTTTCAATGATTCTGTCTAACTTCTTTAATTCTTCCATAAGATTTTTCTTATTATGAAGTCTTCCTGCTGTATCGCACAAAAGAATATCTGCACCTTTATTTTTAGCTGATGATATGGCATCAAACAAGACAGAACCCGGATCCGAGCCTTCCTTTCCTGAAACAATGTCAACTCCTGCCCTGTCAGCCCATTCTTTTAACTGTTCTGCAGCAGCCGCCCTAAACGTATCAGCGGCAGCCAAAACTACCTTTTTGTTATTTTTCTTAAACTGACTTGCCAGTTTTCCAATGGAAGTGGTTTTTCCCACCCCGTTTACACCAATCATTAAAATTACGGAACGCTGATTTTCAAAATCGTATGCATTTTCCCCTATATCCATTTGCTCTTCTATGTTTTTTATAAGCAAATCCTTACATTCCATAGGCTCCTTAATTTTTAATTCTTTTACCTGTTCCTTTAATGTATCAAGAATTTCTTCTGTAGTATTCACTCCAATATCACTCATAATAAGAGTTTCCTCTAACTCTTCATAAAAGTCATCATCTATATTGGAAAATCCCGTAAAAATGGAATTTAATCCTGACACAATATTGTTTCTGGTTTTTGTAAGTCCTGAAACTAATTTTTCAAAAAACTTTCCTGCCATATTTAATACGCTTTTTGCGTCTCCTTTCTGTTATTTTGTTAAATCCTTCTCTAACAAATCTACAGATACTAATGCAGAAATACCCTTTTCCTGCATTGTTATACCATATAATCTGTCGGCTGAATTCATAGTTCCACGTCTGTGAGTTATAACAATAAACTGAGTATTTTTTGTAAGTTTATGTAAATACTCTGCAAACCTTACAACATTAGAGCCATCAAGAGCTGCTTCTATTTCATCTAAAAGACAAAACGGTGAAGGCTTCAGGTTCTGGATGGCAAACAACAGACTTATGGCTGTAAGTGCCTTTTCTCCACCTGATAACTGCATCATATTCTGGAGTTTCTTTCCAGGTGGCTGGGAAATAATATTAATTCCTGCCTCTAAAATATCCTCTGCTTCCGTCAGCTCAATTGTGCCTTTTCCACCACCGAACAACTCCTTAAATACTTTATCAAATTCAATCTTAATCTCCTCAAATTTCTCCTTGAACTGCTTTCTCATTCCCACTTCAAGTTCATCAATTATTTTAAGAAGATTTTCCTTAGCTTCCATAAGGTCGTCATGCTGGGTTTTCATAAACTGATAACGCTCATTTACTTCCTTAAACTCTTCAATGGCATTAATGTTTACATCACCTAATGATTTCATTTCTTTTCTTATGTTGGCTATATTATCTCTTATCTCTGATTTATCACTGTAATCAGGATTCTTCATTTCACAGGCTTTTCTGTATGTGATTTCATATTCATTCCACATATAAGCCTCTTTGTTTTCAGATTTTTCCTCTAATGCCTCTTTCTGGCTGCTTAGTCTGTAAACTTCTTTATCTAAAGCTGAAATTCTCTCTGAAAGTTGTTCACGTTTTTCAAAAAATTCCTTGTGTTCACGGCTTTGCTTATCCTTTTCATCTTTAGCCTTTTGAATTTCTTCCTTTAAGAGTTCAACCTGCTTACGGCTCTTCTCAGTTTCTTTAGTAAGATTATCAATAGCTTCTGTTCTGGCACTTATTTCATTGTTGTTTTCCTTAGAATTATTTTTAATATCTTCTATTTCCTGCTTAAAGCCTTCAATAACCTTACCTGCATTACTGATTTTCTCAACAATAAATTCGTGCTTTTGCTTATAGTTTGCAATTTCAATATTTATTTCTTCTAAAAGACCATTTTGCTGAGCCAATTCTTCTTTTAGAGAATTAAGTTTCTTTGTATTCTCTACAACTTCCTTTTCTAACAGGTTACTTCTGTCCTCTGTTCCCGTCAGTTCATCATTAAGAGATACACTGTTTTTATTGATGTCGCTTATCTGAACAGCAATATCATCGCTTTCACTGGTATAATCCTTATATTCCCTTGCTATGCTGTCCTTCTTATCTTTTGCCTGCTTTAAATTAATCTCAATGGTATTTTTAATAATAAGCTGTTCCTGTAAACCTGATGTAATTTTATTTACTTCCTCTGAAACAACACTTATTTCACCTCTGTTATCTGTTAAAGCCTTATCCAGACCTGTTTTTTCTTCTTTTAATATAACAAGCTTCTTTTGAATTTCGTCTATTTCACGTCTTCGTCCCAGAAGATTACTGTTGTTTTTAAAGGCACCACCGGAAATCGAACCACCTACATTTAGGTATTCACCTTCAAGGGTAACAATTCTAACAGTGTAACGGTATTTTCTCTCAATGGAAATGGCATGGTCAATGGTGTCCACCACCATAACTCTTCCAAGAAGGTATTTAGCTACCCCTTCGTATTCTTTCTTAATATCCACTAAGTCACTGGCAAGCCCCAACACTCCCTTTTCCTCTAATGCATCAGGAGCATTGAAATTAGTTTTGTTGCTCATACTGCTAAGAGGCAGGAAAGTGGCACGTCCATATTTGTTCTTTTTAAGATACTCAATGGTGTCCTTAGCCGTGGTTTCCGTATCAGTGACAATATTTTGAATATTTCCACCTAATGCTGTTTCTATAGCCACTTCATACTTTTTGTCAACCTTAATAATGTCTGCTACAACACCAATAATCCCTTTACGGCCTTCCTTTAATTCCATTACCTTCTTTATGCTGCTTCCATATCCCTCATAACGTTCGGTAATGTTCTTTAAAGTTTCAAGATTTGATTTTAATTTATGATACTTCTCATTGTTTTCCGACAATTCCTTTGAAAGTCTGCTGTTTTCCACTCTCAAATCTGCCAAATCATTGTTATATTTATTTAAAGTATCATTTATTTTCTTTATGTCACTTTTAACGTTTTCAAGCTGCTGTTCTAACTCCTTAATAACGTTGTCCTGACCATCTCTCTGACTTTTAAATTCAATAAGTTTCTGGTTAAGTTGTGATTTTCTTATGTTAATCTGCTCTAACAAGGTATCACATCTTTGTATTTTTGTTTTAATTAAAGCCTTGGCGTTAAGAAGTTCAATTATTTCTCCTTTGTCCTTCTCAATTTTTTCCTCTAATTCCTTTATTCCCTGACCTTTTTCCTCAATCTGTTCATTTATTTCAGTTTGGGAAGCAATGACTTCCTTTAACTTACCCTCATTTTCCGTCTTTTCCCTTTGTGCATTTTCTAATTCAATTCCCTGCTGTTTAATTTCCTCATTAACGGAATCTATTCTCTGATTAATGTAGGATTCGTTATTTTTTGCTGAATTAATCTGCTCCCTGATAACATTAATCTGTCCCTCGAACTTTTCAATATTCAATATAGTTTCATTAAATGAAGCCTTTTTGGTTTCAATTGTATTGTCAATTTCTTCAATAATTTTCTCAAGTTTAGTGTAATCCGCCTTGATTTTTTCAAACTCATCAGATGCCACCTGCATGTCGCCTGATGCGATTTTAATTTTTTCATCAAGCTGTGTTAATCTGTTTTTAATCTCATTGTATTCAATTAAAAACATGTTTACATCGTTTACTTTTAAATCATCTTTCAATAAAAGATATCTTTTAGCCTTTTCACATTGCTTTTCTAAAGGAACCACCTGTCTTTCCAGTTCCCCTAAAATATCTGAAACTCTTACAAGATTCTGGTTCTGGTCGTCAAGTTTTCTTAAAGCTTCATTTTTTCTTCTTTTAAACTTAACAATTCCTGCAGCTTCGTCGAAAAGTTCTCTTCTTTCCTCCGGCTTACCACTTAATATTTTGTCAATCTGTCCCTGACCTATAATGGAATAACCTTCTTTTCCAATACCTGTGTCATAAAACAACTCATTGATGTCTTTTAATCTCACCTGAGTTCCGTTTATCATATATTCGCTTTCACCGGAGCGGAATAATCTTCTTGAAACTGTAACTTCGTCGTAATCTATATTTAATTTATGATCTGAGTTATCAAATGTTATGGCAACATATGCATATCCCATAGGTTTACGGTTTTCTGTTCCTGCAAATATAACATCTTCCATTTTCGAGCTTCTAAGCTGTTTTGTTTTCTGCTCCCCTAATACCCATCTTACGGCATCTGCAACATTACTTTTTCCTGAACCGTTTGGCCCTACAATTCCTGTAATCCCATTGTGAAATTCAAAATTTATTTTATTTGCAAAAGACTTAAATCCGTGTATTTCAATGCTTTTTAAATACATGTTGTTCCCTCTTATCTAAATTTTTTCAAGGCACTGTACGCCGCCTGCTGTTCAGCCGCCTTTTTGGTATGACCCATGCCACTGCCAATTACTTTGTCATCAAGCATCGCAGCCACCTCATAGGTTTTATTATGATCAGGCCCAGTTTCACCTGTTATTTCATATGAAAGCTTACCAACCTTTGCAATATTAATTCTTTCCTGCAAAATTGTTTTACTGTCATAAAATAATCTTTTATTTTCAATATCATTTAAAGCAAATTTAATTATAAAATCTCTAGCATTATCTATTCCACCATCTAAAAATATGCTTCCTATAAGGGCTTCAAAGGCATCTGAAACAATGGAATTTCTCTTTCTTCCACCTGTTTCTTCCTCACCTTTTCCCAAATAAATAAATTCCTCAAGACCAATTTCCCTCGCATCATTTGCCAAAGTAGGTTCACACACAAGGCTTGCTCTTAGCTTCGTCATATTCCCTTCCGGCATATCCGGCATGGTTTTAAATAAAAACTCACTAGACACCAATTCTAAAACGGCATCACCTAAAAACTCAAGCCTCTCGTTGTCCTTTATTCCCTTACTTCTATGTTCGTTAGCAAAAGATGTATGGGTTAATGCGTTAAGCAGCAGGTCTTTATCCTTAAAAACATATTCTATTTTTGTTTCTAATAAGGCGTAATCACTATTCATATATATCCTCTTAAATTATTGCGTTTTTTAAGCCCTATTTCTAGGGCTTATTTTTCAAGTTCTTTCTTAATTTTTTCGTAAGCATCACCAACTGTAACTATTGACTGTGCTTCATCTGTAGGAACCTGAATACCGAATTCTTCTTCAATTCCCATTACTATTTCCAGCACATCTAATGAATCTGCTCCTAAATCATCAACAAATTTACTGTCAGCTGTTATTGTTGCAGGGTCTAAATCTAAAACATCAGCCACTGCCTTTATTAATCTTTCTAATTCCATTATACTCTCCTTTTCAATCTATTTATTTTCTAAATTTAATTTCTCTTTAAATTTATTATTTAAATCCATTTCTTTAAATGTTCCACATTGCAGAATTGAATTTTTGATTTCTATTGCTTTTGAACTTCCATGAGTTTTTACTAAGAGTCCTTTAAGACCTAAAAGAGGTGCTCCGCCGTATTCCTCAATGGAAAATGATTTAAGTGTCTTCTTCAAATCTTTCTTAATAAGAAGAGCTCCTATTTTTGTTTTAAGACTTGCCATTAAGGTTCCTTTAATCTTGCTTAAAAGTACCGATGCCACGCCTTCATACAATTTCAAAATACAGTTTCCCACAAAAGCATCGCAGACAATTACATCTGCTTTTCCTTCAGGAATATCCCTGGCTTCAATATTTCCCACAAAATTAATATCCTTAATTTCCTTTAAAAGAGGGTATGTTTCCTTAACTAAGGCATTCCCCTTTTCCTCTTCAGCACCAATATTAACAATGGCAACTTTAGGATTCTTAATACCTACAATATTTTCCATGTACACGGAACCCATCTTGGCAAACTGAACTAAATGAGATGGTCTCGCATCAACATTCGCCCCACAATCTATAAGAAGTGAAACACCCTTCTTTGTAGGAATAAGTGGTGCAAGAGGTGGTCTTTCTACCCCTTTTAATCTTCCAATAATAACATGTCCGCCTACAAGGTTAGCTCCTGTACTTCCGGCAGATACCATGGCATCTGCTTCACCGTTTTTAACCATGTACATACATTTTACAAGGGATGAATCCTTCTTGCTTCTAATAGCAGCAACAGGTGGTTCCCCTGTTTCAATAACTTCAGTTGCATTTATAATTTCCAAAAGATTACTGTCGTAATCGTACTTTGTAAGTTCTTTTTCAATATCTTCTTTTCTGCCTACAAGTTTTATATTAATGTTTTTATTTTCATTAGCTGCTAAAACAGCACCTTTAACAATCTCTCCCGGAGCATTGTCTCCACCCATACAATCTAAGGCTACAATAGCTTTCGACATTCCAAATCCTCCTTTTCTGCATAAGGATAATATACTAAAAATACGTTATAAAATCAAGAAAAAGTGGCTGTCGCTTTAGCAATCATTTCAATGATTAAAGCAACAGCCACTTTTTTATAATTAGTCAACTGAAACAATTTCTTTTTTGTTATAGCTTCCACAAGCCTTGCATACTCTGTGTGGCATCATTAATGCTCCACATTTACTGCACTTTACAAGGTTTGGAGCTGACATCTTCCAGTTAGCTCTTCTCTTATCTCTTCTTCCTTTAGAAGATTTGTTCTTTGGACAGATAGACATGGTTTACACCTCCTTAAACTGATTAAAAACATCTAAAATTTTCGACATTCCCGTACCTGGTTCTGCGTTATCGCACTTACAGGATCCCATATTGAGATTAGCGCCGCATCTATTGCAAATTCCTTTGCAGTCTTCTTTGCATAGGACTTTCATAGGTAAACTAACCAGAATCTCGTTATAAACAAATACATCAGAATCAAATTTTGTACCTTCAAGATAAACTTCTTCATCTAACTCAGCAATCTTTTCTTCTGAAGATTTATTCATATCTAAATCTTTGAAATAATCAATATTAATCTCATACGGTACAGGCTCTAAACACTTGTCACACGGAATAATCAATGTAACCTTCCCAACGCATTTAAAATCAATATGCTTCTTACCCTTATTTCTAAAAGACAACTTAATATCACTGTCAGAAATAGGATAACGGCTCTTTTTAGTTTTAAATTCCTTCGCTTCAAGCTCTACCGGGTAATTTCTTACCCCGTCTTCTTCCTGTAGTAAATCGTATAAATCAATTAACATAATATTCCTTCTTCAAAGCACCTTATAAATTATACATATCAGCCATAGGTTTGTCAAATACTTTTTTTATTTTTTCAATTTGCTGCTTAAGCTAAAACTTCTACCGTCTCCCTTGCAATTGCAAGTTCCTCATTGGTTGGTATAACATAAACCTTAACCTTTGACTCTTTAGTGGAAATCATTACTTCCTCTCCACGTTTTGAGTTTGCCTCATCATCTATTTCAATTCCAAGATATTTTAAATGACTGCACACATCTTTTCTTACATGACCATTGTTTTCTCCAACGCCGGCTGTAAAAGCAATTACATCTACACCATTCATTACTGCAACATAGGCACCGATAAATTTTACAACAGTATGTACGTAAGCATCAAATGCTGATTTTGCATTTTCATTTCCTTCACTTATTGCCTTTTCTATATCTCTAAAGTCGCTAGACACTCCTGAAAGTCCTGCAACTCCGGACTTTTTATTTAATATTTCAGTTATTTCTGAAATATTCTTTCCTGTATGATTTGCAATAACTTCTAAAATTCCCGGGTCAATATCTCCTGAACGGGTTCCCATTATAACTCCTGCTAAAGGTGTAAGCCCCATACTTGTGTCCACTGATTTTCCACCGTCAACTGCGCATATGCTGGCACCGTTTCCTAAATGACAAACAATTGTTTTTAATTCATTATAAGGCTTGCCGCAAATAGCAGCTGCTCTCTTTGACACAAAGCTATGGGAAGTTCCATGGAATCCATATCTTCTTATTTTATAGTCATCATAGTATTCTCTAGGAAGAGCATATAAATACGCTTCCTCGGGCATTGTCTGATGAAAAGCTGTATCAAACACAACCACATTTGGTGTATCCTTCATTATTTTCATACATGCCTTTATTCCAATAATATTTGCCGGGTTATGAAGAGGTGCTAAATTATTACACTTTTCAATTTTTTCAAGTACATCTTCAGTAACTAAAGCTGACTTTGAAAAATACTCTCCACCGTGTACCACTCTGTGTCCTACTGCTCCAACTTCACTCATATCCTTTATAACTCCTGTGTTTTCTGCCGTAAGGGCAGAAATAACAGCTGTTATGGCCTCATTATGAGTTGGCATATCTATTTCTTTTGTGTTTTTTTCACAATTAACACTTTCATATGTAATAGCACTGCCGCTAATTCCTATTCTTTCACAAAGTCCCTTTGCCAATACCTTTTCATTATCTGAATTAATTAACTGAAACTTAAGTGATGAACTTCCACAATTAATAACTAAAACTTCCATTTCAAACTCCTGTTTTCTTCTAATCACATCTTATTGCCCCTACTTTCCGTTGGTGGCATTTCATTGGGAACCTATTTATAAATGAGTTTTTCTCATTTAATCTATTTGTGCCTGTACTGCTGTAATTGCCACAACACCAACTATATCCTTAGCACTACATCCTCTTGACAAATCGTTAATCGGTCTTGCAATTCCCTGACAAAGAGGACCATATGCCTCAGCCTGTCCAAGTCTCTGCAAAAGCTTATATCCAATATTTCCTGCATCTAAATCAGGGAATATAAGAACATTGGCTCTTCCCGCTACCGGGCTTCCCGGTGCCTTAAATTCTGCTATTTCAGGAACTAAAGCAGCATCTGTCTGCAATTCTCCGTCAATAAGATACTGTGGATATTCCTTGTTGGCTATTTTAGTAGCCTCAACTACTTTATCCACATCAGGATGAGCTGCACTGCCGTGGGTAGAATGGGATAACATGGCAACTCTTGCCTTCTCCCCAACTAAGTACTCAAAAGACTCTGCACTACTTGCAGCTATATCTGCTAACTGTTCCGGATTAGGATTCTGATTCAGTCCACAGTCTCCCATTACGAATACACCATTAGCTCCCATATCCTTATTAGGCACACATATTACAAAAAATGCTGAAACCAATTTACTACCTGGCTTTGTCTTTATAATCTGTAAAGACGGTCTAAGGGTATTAGCTGATGAATGGCATGCTCCTGATACAACTCCGTCTGCATCTCCAGCCTTTAACATCATACATGCAAAATACATATAGTCACTGACTAAAATGGCATATGCCTGTTCTTTAGTCATCCCCTTAGCCTTTCTTAGCTGGTAGAACTGTTCAGCATAATCCTGTATCTTTTCGTATTTTCTCGGGTTAATTATTGTAACGCCTTCAGTGTCATAATCTTTTCCATACTTTGCCACCTCTTCCTCTGAGGCTAACAGAATAATATCTGCAAAATCCTCCTTAACAATCTGTTCTGCAGCTTCATATGTACGTCTGTCCATTCCTTCCGGCAAAACAATTGTCTTTCTGTCATGTCTGGCTTTTTCCTTTAACTGCTCAATAAAACCCATATTCATCTTCTCCTTGTTTCTCATATATTCTTCAATCACACAAATAATTATAATATACCTTTTTTGAAGAAACAACAACTATTTATTTTACAATACATATAACAATTTGTGCCTTAATTAATTGATAGAATAGTGCAATAATGATACAATAATCCGGTATACTATATTTAGAAGGATATTTTAGGAGATTTCAATGAAAACAGCAGGTATAATCGCAGAATTTAACCCTTTTCACAACGGTCATAAATATTTAATTGACACGGTGCGTCAAAAAACAGGAGCTGAGAATATTGTAATTTTATGTAGCGGAAATTTTGTTCAAAGGGGACTTCCTGCTATTTTTGACAAATCTCTTCGCAGTAAAACTGCAATAGAAAACGGTGCCGACGTGGTTTTTGAGCTTCCGGTATGTTATTCTACAGCCTCTGCTGAAACTTTTGCCACATCATCAGTAAGTTTCTTTAACAAACTCAACTCCATAGATTACTTATGCTTTGGATGTGAAACGGAAAATACAAAGCTTTTAGAAGAAATTGCCCATGTATTAGCAGATGAACCAACAGAATACAGAGATTCATTGTTAGAAAATCTCAAATCAGGAATGACCTTCCCAAAAGCCCGTGGGATTTCATTAAAAAAATATATGCTTTCAAAAAATCCCGCCATTATTCAGGAGGATTTTGATAATATCATTTCATCTTCTAATAATATTTTAGCAATTGAATACTTAAAAGCATTATATAAAACATCATCAAAAATTAAGGCTTTTTTCATTAAAAGACAGGGAGCCGGTTACAATGACACTAACATAAACATGGAATTTGCTTCTGCTTCAGGAATAAGAAATGCCTTGTCAGACAACCATACTCCTGACCTAAGTTCTGTGATACCGGCAAACTCCCTTTCCCTTTATTCAAAGGCTGAACCTATTTTTCTTAAACATTTTTCAGAAATTTTAGGATATATTCTTTTACAGGAAAGTGATTTTACAAAATATAGTGATGTTTCAGATTTTTTAAGTAACAGAATTAATAATTTAAAAGGAAATTATACCGGCTATGAGGACTTTATATCTATGCTTCAGTCCAAAAACTATACCTATGCCGGCATTTCCAGATGTCTTTGTCACATACTTTTAGGTATTACCAAAGCTGATATGGATTATTTTAAAGATAATGATTACCTTAAGTTTGGAAGGCTCCTTGCCTTTAGAAAAGATTCCGGGGTTTTATCTGCAATAAAAAACAACAGTAACATAAATTTAATAAGTAAATTTTCCGATTATTACAGCGTATGTGATGATTTTGACAGAAAAATCCTGGATATAAATATCAAGGCAGATTCTATATATAGAATGGTTTATGCAAATAAATACAAAAAGGAACTGTCTACGGAATTTAACCGTAAAATAATTATTCAATGACCCTTATAGATAACAATCTAAAAAGACTACCTGCCACACATATGGTAATTGTGGTAAGTAGTCTTTTTTGTTATTAGTTCTTAAAACTATGTATAGGTGCAGGAATTCTTCCTGTTCTGTTTACAAAATTGTCACAGGCAAAGTTGTTTACAGGCATTATCGGTGCATAACCTAAAAGTCCACCAAATTCAACCTCATCTCCCACCTGTTTTCCAACAACAGGGATAATTCTAACAGCTGTAGTCTTCTGATTAACCATGCCAATAGCTGATTCGTCAGCAATTATTCCGGCAATAGTTGTAGCCTTTGTATCTCCCGGTATTGCAATCATGTCAAGACCAACTGAGCATACACAAGTCATCGCTTCAAGCTTCTCTATTGTAAGAGCTCCTTCTTTTACTGCATCTATCATTCCCTGATCTTCACTTACAGGAATAAACGCACCACTTAATCCACCTACATATGACGAAGCCATTACACCACCTTTTTTAACCTGGTCATTAAGCATGGCAAGGGCAGCTGTAGTTCCCGGAGCACCGGCTCTTTCTAAGCCTATTTCCTCTAAAATATCTGCAACACTGTCTCCAATGGCAGGTGTAGGTGCTAAAGACAAATCGATTATTCCGAAAGGAACATTAAGTCTCTCAGATGCTTCCTTAGCTACTAACTGACCTACTCTTGTTATTTTAAATGCTGTTTTCTTTATTGTGTCACAAAGAACTTCAAAGTTCTCTCCACGAACTTTCTTTAATGCGTGTCTTACAACGCCGGGACCGGATACACCAACATTGATAATTGCGTCGGCTTCCGTAACACCGTGGAATGCTCCTGCCATAAAAGGATTATCATCAGGTGCATTGCAAAATACAACTAACTTGGCACATCCTAAAGAGTCCTGTTCTTTAGTTGCCTGAGCTGTTTCTAACACTATTTCTCCCATAAGACGTACTGCATCCATATTAATACCGGTCTTAGTAGAGCCTACATTTACTGAACTGCAGACTCTTTCAGTACATGCTAAAGCCTGAGGAATTGACTTTATAAGATTTTCTTCTGCCGTAGTCATTCCCTTACTTACTAAAGCTGAATAGCCTCCTAAGAAATTAACTCCAACCTCTTTTGCTACCTTATCTAAGGTTTTGGCAATAGTTACAAAATCCTCCGGTGTCTTGCAGGCACTAGCTCCCACAATACCTATAGGTGTAACGGAAATTCTCTTATTTACAATAGGAATACCATATTCCTTTGAAATATCCTCCCCTGTCTGAACAAGGTCTTTTGCCAGTCTCTTTATTTTATTATAAATATTATTGTTAAGTATGTCTAAATCACTGCTTATACAGTCCATCAGACTAATTCCCAATGTAATTGTTCTAACATCAAGATTATAGTTGTCTATCATCTTGTTTGTTTCTATTACTTCAAATCTGTTTATCATCTAAAGCCTCCGTTTTTTAAATTCTATGCATGCTGTTAAAAATATCTTCGTGCTGCATCTTTATTGCAACTCCGATTTCTTCTCCGATTTTATCCAAATCATCTGCCATTTCATGTACCGGCTTTGATGCATTATTACAATCAACAATCATCATCATGTTAAAATACTCCTGCACGATAGTCTGTGAAATGTCAAGAATATTTACATTGTTTTCTGCAAGATATGAACAAACTCCTGCAATAATTCCTACTGTGTCTTTTCCAACAACTGTTATAATTGTCTTCTTCATAAAATCCTCCTACATAAGTAAAATATATTTATATAATAATCTGGGATGAAGGCCTTGTGCCACTGGCAACTTTCAGGTCTATATCATCTGCACAAAACTTATTATTTCCAAAATTTATTTCATTTCTCACTGCCTCAAATGCCAAAGCCGGATAATTATTTTCCTGACTTAAATGTCCCAACATAATATGCTGTAACCTGTCACTTATTATATTATTAATAAGATTTCCGCATGCCTCGTTAGACAAATGTCCCTTATTTCCCCATATACGCTGCTTTAAATAATATGGATAAGGCCCTGTCTGTAACATATTAATATCATGATTTGCTTCCAGCAAAATAGCATCTAAATCCTGTAAATTATTTATTAAAGGCTCGCTACTTTCCCCTAAGTCAGTAACAACGGCACAAACTTTGTTGTCCCCTGATGTATTGCTCATAAATTTGTAGCAAACAGGATCCGCTGCATCATGACTGATTTTCATTGGCATAATCTGCATATCCCCTATAACCAAATCCTTCATAGGAGATATAACATTAAATAAATCTGTATCTACCTGCCCTATGGATGATTCATTCAATATATAATCAATAGTCTTCTCTGTGGCATATACAGGCTTTTGGTACTTTCTAAGGAACACTCCCAACCCCTTTATGTGGTCGCTATGTTCATGGGTTATAAGTATTCCATCCACATCATCTGCCGTCTTATCAAAAAACTCCAGACCTTCTTCTGTTTTTTTTCTGCTAATTCCCACGTCAACCATTAATGTTGTATTTTCATTATCAACAACAATACAATTGCCTTTACTTCCACTTGAAATAGACGATATTTTCATATGTACACCTCTAAACTTCCTTGTACATTTTATTGTATTTTTCAATTAATTTCAACCTATATTGTTGTAATAATATAAATTTGCCAAAATATTATAAATAAAAAAGGCATTTATGAAAAAAATTATTAAAACCATCCTATGTGTTTTTGCCATAGTATTAACTGTTACATTTCCTGCTTTAATATCAAAAAGTGTAAAGGATGGCATTGCCTTGTGTCTATACACTCTTGTTCCTGCACTGCTTCCTTTTATGCTAATAGTAAATATAATGCAAAAACATGATTTGTGTTCCCAGATAAGTTATATTTTAAAGCCAATATTAAAGATTTTCTTTAAAATATCTGATAACGGGTGTTTTGCCGTAATTATCGGCTTTATTTGCGGATATCCCATGGGAGCTAAAACCATATCAGATTTATATATTCATAAAAAAATATCTTTTTCCGAAGCTGCATATTTAGTAACTTTTTGTAACAATTGTAGTTTGTCTTTTTTGCTTAATTATATATTTCTAAATTATCTGCAAAATTCTTTTATAAAAAATACTGCATTTATTAATCCAGCATTGTTATGTGTCATTCTTGTATATTGCCCTGCCTTTATTGTAGGAACAGCCAACCGTTTTTTATTAAAACCTGACATTACAGTTAATAATTCAAAAGCTATGCCCTTTACCGGCAACCCAATACTTTTATCTGTTAAATCCTTAACAACCCTGTCGGTTTATGTTATTTGTTTCAATATTATGTCCCGGTTGCTTTTGACTCTTCCCATAAATGCCACGTTTAAATCAATTCTTTGCGGCGTAAGTGAAATAACGTCAGGAACTGCTATTATATTTGAAAACATAAGTGGAAACACTGTTCTTTGTACATACCTTATACTTTTGTTTACTGTTTTTGGTGGCATTTCCATTACAATGCAATCTTTAAGTCAGATTTGTCATTCAAAATTAAAGGTATATTATTTAGTGGGCAAATTAGAATCATCTGTTGTTTTTACATTATTATTTTTTATTTTATATCTTGTAAAAAACTAATAAAAACATTTCATTTAAAAAAACAGGACTAATCAGTACATAATACCGGTAGTCCTGTTTTTTATTAAACAGTATGAATTTTAATTATTTATCTCATGTTTTTCTTCAAAGTACTGCCCCGTATCTCCAAAATATGTATACATTACAACTGCACTTATTCTATTACCTGAATATATATCGCTCCCCTTCAATTGTCCCTTTGTTTTCGTCCAATATGTTTATGTATAAAATATACTCCTGTAGATATCCGTCTTTATAAATACACTTAGAGACATCTTCTACTTCGTTTTCCCCTCCCCCATAACCAAATTTTACCGTATGCATTTCATTACTTGTGTAAAAAATAAACTCCCTGCAGGGAAAGATTTCTTCACCCCTTTCTTCCACCATTTTTTTTATACTTTCATAGCTTTCATCTTTACTATCAGCTCTTATCAGTAAGTCATTATCATCAAAAAAGTTCGTGTATCCAACTTTTGCTTCTTTTCTAACACGTTTTCCCCTACTTACATTTCCACATATCATATCAACGGTTTTACTTGGACAATACGCTCCCGTATGAAGCATGTTTCCCCCTTTCCAGTATTCTTTTCTCTTACACTTCATGTCAGTTTCATTAATTAACTCTTCGTACTTATCTTCATATTTTTTTCTAATGTCCTCTAATTCATATATAACACCATCCAATTCCTTTTTTCTCATATAAAATTTCTCCTTTAATAAGGTGCTGCACTGCTATATGTAGTTTCCTGTTGGATTTTTCCGTGAAAAACATTCCTGTTTCAATTAAGCTGTTATTTTATAACCGAATTGTTTTTTCATATTTAACCACATATTTTATAGCTATGTCCCTAATCCATTTTCTGGGATGATCTGTATATTTTTGCATTATTTCATACACTTCACTTTTCCTATAGTTACTTAGTGCCCATATTACGTGTCCTTCTATTTCCTCATCTTCTAATATCTACATTACTTCTCTAATTATCATGTATATAATATAATGTATGACTCTCTAAATCATACAAACCGACGTCATAGCCACCTCCTTCCTCTTTCCTATAGTAATAATCCCCCTCAGTTATACATGAACTATCAAAATCATATTTATCTGGTTCACTCATAAATTCCGATTGAAAATTATTAAAATATTGCTTAATAACCTTAACGTAATCTTTAGACACTACTGTATAATATGAATTTTCTGAAAAAGTTACATCAAAAGATTTATCATAATAGTATTTACAATAATCTGTGTATTTCTTAAAACCATCATCAAAATACTCATCGCAAGACTTATATCCATCTAAAATAAACTCTTTTGTATTATTTCCACATCCTGTTATTACCATAGCCACACTAATTCCAATTATTATAATTCCATTTGCTTTCATCATATTTACACCGCCTCTCTTAGAATCTAAAATGTAGTTTTATAATTCAATCCCCAACGAAATGGTTTCAACTGTCCTGAATCTTGCATATATTTACCTATATTATTTGCTAATCCCGCAAAACTAAACCATGATCTCGTCTCCGTAAAATCATATATATCACCTATAGATATGACCAAATTCCATTTATGCCCGTCATACATTCTTGCATTAACAAACACTCTAATATGTTGAACAGAATAATATAAATCTCTATTTTCTGTAAACTCAAATGCAAAATTAAATACTTTCTGTCCATCTATTCTTTTTTTGCACTTATCAAGTTCTTTTTTTACCGCCCTACTTAACTGAATATCACTTTTAATTTTATTTGTAAGCTTTTGTAATTTGTTACTAGGCATTTTTTTACCCCCACCATATAAAGCGTGATGAAACATCATCTTTGCAACAAGATATCCCTTTGCGGTGAGAAAAACGTTTGCAGCTTGCCACACATGTCTCTTAAACGTCTTTGTGACTTTTATCGGATAAGTAATTAAATTACCAGTTTCATCATTCCCTATAATTGGATTACCTTCACAATACATATATAAATTATAACTCCATCTATTTTCATTTGCGCCAATATATTTTACATCATCAGCATTAATAAATCTTCCCACTTCAGCATCATAGTACCTACTTTGAAGGTAATAAAATCCACTCTCGTTATCAAAATAATATCCTCTGTATGTAATATGATTCAATGCATATGGTATCTCATTTTTCTCATAACAAACTGTATCTACCACATTTCCCCATGCATCATACGCATAGCTTGCAATCTTTGCACCTGTTGAATCAATCAGTCCTATGACATCCCCTTGCATATTTTTTTCATAATAAATGCTTTTCCTGTTAAGTTCCTGATTCATCTCACTTATTTCATTATACTCAAAACCTGCGATGTCTCCATTACCATCATAATAATACCAAATATCATATTTTCTTCCCGATAACTTGTATGTAACAGTTTCTCTTATGAGTTTTTTTTCATCCCATTCATAATCAGTAGATGTTATATTTGTTTCTTTATGAGTTCTAAGTCCATTTTGATTGTATTCATAAGTTACGTCCGAATCATCACTCAATATTATTTTTGAAAGTTCTCTGCCTCTTATCCATTCAAATTTCTTCCCGTCATGGTATTTAACAGGATTTCCAACACTATCATATGTTATCTTCTGATTTCCATATTTCGTCAACTGATCAGCCCAATCACCATTTTCATAACTATATTTTATGTCCTGTATATTTGTAAGACTCCCATCCGAATTTATTTTTTTTAGATGCTTTGCCACAACATTTCCAGTACTTGTATATCCGTAAACACATCCCGTGCTATTAACATAATCCAACTCCTTTACTAATCGCCCATGTACATCATAAGCATATTCGTAAATTCTGTTTCCATCAAGTTTAATTTCCGTTATATTTCCCGACAAATCATAAATATATTCATATTTTTTGTTTTCACCATATGCATTTATATTATATGATATCTTTGTATCAGACATTTCGTCCTGATAACTATTCAATAGATACTTTTTGCACAATTGCGAATATATCTCATAACTTATCTTTTTATTCTCGTCAGAAGACGTTACCACAATATTATCACCATTATACAAGGTGTCTGTTGTTACGGTTTTATCTTCGTCCGACATATCTGTTTTCTGAGATTCTTGATATGTCACCTTGCTTCCCTGATTCTTTTCAAATGTATAAGATATATTTTTATCTGTTATGTTTCCATCTACATTTTGACTATTTTTTACTTCCTTCATAAATCCATCATTCCTTGCTACGGTGATGTTGTCGTCTGAATATACATAATCATAACTTATTTTCTCTTTACGCGTACAATCTATAAATTTAAGTATTCTCCCTTCATTGTCATATTCTGTAACATATGAACATTGTGTATCATCACAATAATATATTTCAGATTTTTTTGTATATGAATTTCCATTTTCATCAATAGATTTTGTAGTCACCGTTCTTATTTTCTGACCATTTCCATATGAAGTAATTTGTTCTAAAATATTACTATTTTCTGTTATGTTACTTTCATAATTGACTAATTCAACGTCTCCAACTTTCAAGGTTTTCATATCACCATTTTTGTATGACATTGTATATTCTGTCTTCTGATCACATATATAGGTCACATTGCCATCACTGTCATATGTGTATGTTATGCATATGGTATGATTGATATCATTCTGATTTTCCTCTACAATTGCAGTGTTGTTTCCATTCTCATCATAGAAATATTTTATAACTTTATTTAATGTAACATCTCCATAATCTGTTGTTATTTTCTTTGTATCTCCACGATAAATATTTACTATATATGTTACTTTAACACCGTCTTCCATTTCGGAATACTCATAATCGTATAATCCCTTATGTACCTGAGCCGAATATGCACCAAGCCTATCTGTTCCCTTATTCTGTGGATTGTCAGTTTTCCTAGGATTAACTGTACCAAAATCATCAGGATCATACACTTCATCAAAATCTGAATCAACAAGCCATGGATCCGTTCCTTCCCTGTACTCTCTTACATCTGACCAACCATCTCCATCACTGTCTTTTCCATCTTCATTCTTTACTGCCGGGTCCGTTCCAAGAGTAAAAACCTCATATCCGTCAGGCAATCCATCTCCGTCACTATCCTGAACGTACTTTGGTTCCGTTTCCGTACTATCCTCTGTCTCAGTATTCCATTTTGTCTTAAAATCCCATATTTCGTATCCGTCTTCCAGACCGTCCCCATCAGTATCTCTTGTCACGGCACTATATGTCCCTGCCTCATCCTGATTTTCTTCACCTGTTTCACTGTTAATACTATAAGAAAGTATGTTACTTAAATATTTTCCGTCTTTTCTTATTGCAACTAATCTTACATCCATATCCGTGGTATCACTGTCTATGTCTAAAGAATACTCCAAATCACTGGTTCTTGCAACCATTTTAAAATCCCCATCATTTTTTCTGGTCGCAATCATGTATTCCTCTACTTCTTTACCTGAGCCATCACCGTAATCTTCCCAGTTCAGATCTATTTTTCCTGTATCTTCCTGATATTCTCCCGTAATATTAAAATCCCCATAATACTTTCCATTCATATCTATAGGGTCAAAGTAATCCACTACAAACATAGGTGCTTTATTCGTAGCTGTTCCACATATCCTCATATATGACATGTTCTCTTCCGTCCCGGTACATAGTGCAATTCCATATGTTTCGGGAATCTCACCAAACGCTATCTTTTCCACCCATTTCTTTACGTCCAGATTGTATTTTTCCCCTGCTCAAATCCTGTCTGACTTGATATAAGTTCATCAGAATTGGACGGTTTTGTGTTCCATGTTACCTGAGAAATATCCCAGTTTTCTTCAACCGGATATATATTTATTACCGGATTTCCAACCACTTCCTTTATATCAACGTTCAAAACAGCCAGACTTATAAACTTGTTCTTCAGCCTTTCTTCAAGTCCCCTCCATTTCATAATTGCCTGACCATAAAATCCTTCTGATATTTTTCCAACCAGCATTTCATTACCGCCATCTATAACATAATTCGCCGGATAACCACTGGTTGGATTACTTGCATCAACGGTATCCTTACTCGTCCAGTACATTGTAGGGTCAAGAGTTACCGGATATTTTGTATCTTTTGAATTCAAAAATTTCTCATCCAATGCTTCGGTAACTGTCCATGTATCACCGTTATTTTTTATATCATATTTTATGTTAAAGCTGTAATTAATTCCGGTACTGTCACACAGGTATGGTGATGAAATATATGCCTTCTTTTTACCCTTTTCATCATATATTCCGATGACATTGGTTTTCTCATCCAGTTCCATGTACATACCATTAAGCACATATTCATAAGTAATCGTATTTTCTGCAGGTCTACTGTTAAAAATGACATTTTCCTTAACACCATTATTTAGTGATATGTACTGTGTTTTGCTATCCTCTCCGGTATATATAACTTCGTAGTCTCCATCACTTTTCTTTGGCATTTCACCTTTTTCCGTTTTCTGCGAAAATGCAATTTCATATTTATCTTTTTTCATAATAATTGGGGTATCTTTGCCGAGTTCTTCCGGAAAATACTGTTTTGAGTTTCCCTCAGTATTCACCATTTTATATTGGGCAATGGCTTTATTGCTTTCCACAACATCAGTCTTTTCAAGTTCCTTAAGATCTTTATTTTCTATTTCTTTTAAAGAGCTGTCATAGTCCTTCCACTTACCATTTTCCTTATAACGTATATCGTCTCCATACCATTCCAGTTTTTTGCTTCCATTGCTCATAAGATATGTGTTTGAGTTTTTGGTTCTTTCGTCTTTTAGTTCCTTTACGACCTTTACCTCATAACTTATCCTCCACTTTTGTTTACTACTTCAATTTCTCCCTATAATTGAAATTACATTAACGTTACTGTTTTTTCTTTTCATTCTCCCATTTTTAAGTATTCCGTTTATAGCCTTTATTTATCTACATTTTATTGTTGGGATTTTAATGTTGCAATAGGTTATGCGTAAACGTATCCGTTTTTTGCGCAAGTGAAGTTTTTTAAATTAATTTTTCATCTCATTAAACTTATCAAATTTCCAATATCATAATTTTATGAATCATCTCTACTGTATATAAGCTTATCTAAGCCAATCTGTTCAATAATATCTACATAGTTTTTAAAATCTATACGTAAAAAGAAAGACCTTAGATAAACTAAGATCTTTCCACCATTCAGTACAATTTAGTGTTATGAAAATTATAATAAATCTACAGTTAAATCATCATCTGAATCATCACTTGCAGTATCTTCATCTTCCTGACCACTTAATTCTTTTCTGCTTTCAACAACAACATTAAGTGAGCTGTTAAGTGAAGTCATCATAGTGCTTTGTGCACTTTCAAAACTATTCATACCAGTTGTAAGAATGCTCTGAACATTTGATAAAATATCATCTGTATACTGCATTGCTCTTGTTCTTAAATCGTTTGCTTCATTTGTAGCTGAATCTAAGATTCCCTGAGCTTCAGTTTGTGCCTGTTCAATAATCTGATTAGCTTCGTTGTATGCCTTCTGCATAATTTCATGTTCACTTACCAACTGATTAATATGTGCTGTTGCTTCAGCAATCATAGCCTCTGATCTTTCTTTAGCATCATTTAAAATAGCATCCTTGTTAGCAATAATCTTCTGATATTTCTTAATTTCATCAGGTGTTCTTAATCTTAATTCCGCTAACAATTCATCAATATCGTCTTTGTTGACAATAATTTTTGATGTTGATAATGGCTGAAATTTACAATTATCAATATATTCTTCTATCTCTGTAATAATCTGCTCAATCTTACTCATATCGCTTCTCCTTTATCTCTTAATCTTATCATAAACTTTATTTACAACTGTTTCAGGAACAAGTTTGCTGATGTCAGCGCCATAATATGCCGCTTCCTTCACTGTACTTGAGCTTAAATAAGCATACTCTAAACTAGTTGTAAAAAAGATTGTATCAATCTCATTGTTTAATACTGTGTTTGTCTGTGCCATCTGAAGTTCATATTCAAAATCAGTAACAGCCCTAAGACCTCTTACTATAACCTTGGCATTCACTTCCTTTGCGAAATCCACCAAAAGACCCTCAAAAGACATCACTTTAACGTTTGGTAAATCCTTAACAACTTCCTCTAGCATTTTAACACGATTTTCTACTGAAAACAACGGAGATTTAGAATTATTATTTAAAACACTGACGATTAATTCGTCCACAACTTTTGAAGCTCTCTTAATTATATCTAAGTGACCCATAGTTACGGGGTCAAAACTTCCCGGATATATCGCTCTAGTCATCCTTTCACTCCATAATCTTAAAAAAAACATGCTTGTTTGTCTTATACTTCTTTTCTTTCGTAATCTCAAATCCTAATTCTTCTGCGTAAGACATATCTGTATCTAGAGAAGCCTCCACAATGATTAAAGAATTTTTATTTATTAAATCAGATTTTCCCAGAAAAATCAACACATCCTTCTCGTATTCTTTGTTATAAGGTGGATCCATAAATACTACGTCAAATATTTCACTGCCATTTAGTCTGGCAAGGGCTTCGTTGCATGACATCTGCATTAACTGTGCTCCATCTTCAAGATGTGTAAATTTCAGATTTTCTTTTATGCAGTTGCAGGCTTCTCTATTATTCTCCACAAGATATGCTTTTTTAGCTCCACGGCTTAAAGCTTCTATGGCAATAGCTCCACTTCCACTAAACAAATCAAGAAATACTGCATCGTACATTAAATCATTAATGATGTTAAATAATGTTTCTTTAATTCTGTCTGTGGTAGGACGGGTATCCATTCCTTTAACGGTTTTAAGCTGTAATCTGCGTGCCTTTCCCGCAATAACTCTCATAAAGCGCCTTGCTCCTTATATTTTAAGAAAATCTCTTTTATATCAGGCAGATGCTTTCATCTGCTCCTGTTGTTTCCATAACAAAACATAAAAGCAAGCACTAATATGCCTGCTTTTACGTTGTCAATAAATGAATTACTTCATCTTATTCCTCTGTGTCCTCAGTTGCTTCCTCTACAGGCTCTTCAACTGTATCTTCAACTTCTTCATCAGGAAGGAGTTCCTTCATGCTTAAGCTGATTTTCTTTTCTTCTTCATTGAAATCAACAATCTTTGCTTCGATTTCCTGACCAATTGATAATTCATCAGCAGGCTTATCTACATGATGCTTTGCAATCTGTGATACATGTAATAATGCATCAACACCAGGCTCAATTTCAACAAATGCACCGAAATCTGTCATTCTTGCAACTTTTCCTGTAACAATAGCACCAACAGCAAACTTTTCACTTGCATTAGCCCATGGATTTGTGTCTTCAAACTTAAGACTTAAAGCAATCTTATCTCCGTTAATTTCTTTAATAAATGTAGTAACCTTATCACCAGGTTTGAAAAGTTTTCTTGGGTTTCCTACTCTGCCCCATGACATTTCAGAAATATGAAGAAGACCATCAGCTCCTCCGATGTCAACAAAAGCACCGAAATCTACAACACTCTTTACAACACCTTCAACAACATCACCTACTTTAATTCTTTCAAATAAAGCTTTCTTAGCGGCTTCCTTCTGTGCAACTATTAACTGCTTTCTGTCACCTATTATCCTCTTCTTTGGACTTAATACAAACTCTGTAATAACAAATTCAATTTCCTGATTGAGATATTTGTTTAAATCTCTTTCAAAATTGTCTGACACAAGGCTTGCAGGTATAAATACTCTTCCGCCTTCAACATCAACACTCAAACCACCTTTCAAAATCTGTACAACTGGTGCTTTGAGAACTTCTTTATTTTCAAAAGCTTCTTCAAGTCTCTTATTTGCCTTCTCTGCAGCAAGTCTCTTATATGATAAAGCAACCTGTCCTTCACCATCATTAACTTTAAGAACTTTGACTGTCAGTTCATCGCCTACTGAAATTACAGTTGTCAGATCTACAGGTGTGTTAGAGTATTCATCTCTTGTAAGAATACCATCAGCCTTATAACCTATATTAAGAACTGCGTAGTCTTCTCTTACACTGATTACCTTTCCTTCAAGAACTTCTCCATTGTGAATAGTCTTGAATGATTCATCCAACATTTGTTCAAAACTCATCTCTGACATTAAGAACGACCTCCTCAATAATATTCTTTGGGGTAGATGCCCCTGCTGTAATACCTATAGACTTTAATGAATTACCTTCACACGACTTCATATAACTGTAAAACTCAGACCCTTCCTTTAAATCATCAGTTGTCTGAATAAAAAATGTATTTTTGCATTCTTCCTTACATATATCGTATAGCTTTTGTGTATTCGAACTATGTCTGCCGCCAATGACAATCATAGCCTCAACTTTTGACGAAATTTCTTTCGCTTCAGCTTGTCTTTCGTGTGTCGCATTACATATCGTATTTACAACATTAATATCATAACCTTTTTTTTCTATAATTTCAACTAAATATTTAAATTTATTGTGGTTAAATGTCGTTTGTGATACAATACATACCTTTGAATCCGATTTAATTGTAATTTTTTCAACATCTTCACTGTTGTTTACAACCCATGCTTTGCCATTTACCCAGCCTTTTATACCTTCTACCTCAGGATGTTTATCATTTCCGATTATAATTACTTCTCTGCCATTAGCACTTTCCTCAAATACAATTTTATGAATTTTTTTAACAAAAGGACATGTTGCATCGACTATTCGTATTTTTTTATTTTCCAATAAATCATAAATACTTTTTTCTACTCCATGGGAGCGGATAATTACTGTTCCTTCTGTAATTATCTTTAGTCCTTCTAAATCATCTATAACCTTTACACCCTTTGATTCCATATCCTGTACAACCTGCTCATTGTGGATAATGGGACCATAGGTATATATTCCTGTATTATGATTTTCTATTTCATCATAAACACTGTTTACGGCTCTTTTAACACCAAAACAAAAGCCTGCGCTTTTTGCCAGCACAATATCCATATACTATTTACCTTCCTTTGCAAGCTCTTTAATTTTATTTACAACTTCTTCAATATTCATGTTGGATGAATCAATTAAAACCGCGTCATCAGCTTTCTTTAAAGGTGAAATTTCCCTGTTCATATCCCTGTAATCCCTGTCTTTAATATCCTTTTCAATATCTTCTATGTTACAGTCCACACCTTTTTCCAGAAGTTCATTATATCTTCGCTCAGCTCTTGTTTTAGAACTTGCCGTTAAATATATTTTAAGGTCTGCATTTGGAAGCACGGCAGTAGCAATATCTCTTCCATCCATAACGACATTATTTTTACTTGCTATGTCACGCTGCATTTCCACTAATCTTTCTCTTACCGGACCATACACTGCAATGGCACTGGTCATGTTTCCAATAACCTCCTGCCTTATTTCACCGCTTACATCTTCATTGTTTAGCTTCATTTTCTGAACACCATTTTCATACCTAATGGATATTTCCGCTTCCCTGCATTTTGCCACAACTTTTTCTTCTTCATCAGCTTTTATTCCTGCCCTATAGCATGAAAGTGCCATTGTTCTGTACATAGAACCTGTGTCCACATAAATAAATCCCAGTTCCTTTGCTACTATTTTGGCTATTGTACTTTTTCCGGCCCCTGCCGGTCCGTCTATTGCTATATTATACATAAATTCCTCCATTTTAATAAATACTGCTTCCTGCTAAATATCCTGTGCTCCACGCCACCTGAAGGTTATACCCTCCTGTCAGTGCATCTATGTCAAGAACTTCCCCTGCGAAATATATACCCGGCACAATTTTTGACTCCATGTTTTTTGGGTTAATGTCCTTTACTGACACTCCGCCTTTTGTAATAATTGCCTCATTAAAGCCTCTTGCACCTGAAATACTCATTTTCAATTCTTTTATTAATTTAACCAGATTTTCTCTTTCTTCTTTTGTTATTTCATGTACTTTTTTATATTGATTAATACCGGATAATTCAACAATAACCGGAATAAGATTTTTAGGCAATAATTTATCTAATGAATTATTGAAATTTCTGTTTATGTTTTCTTCAAAATCTTTCAATATTCTTTTGTCTAATGCCTCATTAGAAAGAGCCGGTTTCAAGTCTATTTTTGCAATAAATTGATGTTCCTTTAACTTGTCACTTATATGACCACTTGCCGACAAAACAAGAGGCCCGCTTATTCCAAAGTGAGTAAAAAGCATTTCTCCCATTTCACTATAATATTGTTTTCCTGTTTCATCCTGAATTTTAAGCTCCACGTTTTTAAGGGATAGTCCCTGAAGTTCCTTACAAAATTCCTCTTTAATATTAAATGGCACCAAAGATGGATATCTCTCTGTTATAGTATGTCCTATTTTTTCTGCGAATTTATATCCGTCTCCTGTAGAACCTGTAACAGGGTACGAAATGCCTCCCGTTGCTATTATACAGGCATCACCAATATGTTTTTTTCCATTTTTTTCTTTTAATATTATATTTTCATTTTCTTTACTAACAGATACAATCTCTGATTTCAAGTGAATATTAACTCCAATATCCCTCATCATTTTGTTTAATGCATAAATTACATCTGAGGACTTATCACTTAAAGGAAAAACTCTGTTTCCCCTTTCAATTTTTGTTTCTACTCCTGCACTTTCTATCATTGTACATACTCCGTAGCTGTCTAAACAATGATATGCACTGTACAAAAACTTTGAATTTCTCATTATATTGGCAAAATGATTTTCTATATCCGATGCATTTGTAATATTACATCTTCCTTTGCCTGTTATAAAAAGTTTCTTTCCGTTTTTTTCGTTTTTTTCAAAAATATGAACTTCATTTCCATTATATGCAGCAGCTATGGCAGCCATCATTCCTGCCGCGCCGCCTCCAATAATCAATACCTTACTCATTTCTAAATCCTTTTTTTCCGGGAAATTTACCCTTATTAAAAGATAACACCTGCTTTTAATAAGCAGGTGTTTAAAATCTTTCATAATATAAATATTATACCGGATATGCTCCGTTTTCCTTATCAGCTACAGCCGGATCAACCTTTGTCTGCTGTGCTTCCCTGTATTCGAAAAATTCCTTTGCAACCTGTGGGAATAATGCGTATGTAAGAACATCCTCATCCTGCTGTTTCCACTGTGCACATTCTTTTTCAAACTTATCAAGAGATGGCTCTAACAAATCTGCCGGTCTGCAGGTAATAGGCTTTTCATCACCAATTGCCTTCTTCTGAACTTCTTCATTGAAAGGCTTAACTGTCTGACCATATTTTCCTGCTAACAAATCCTTTGCCTGCTGATTAATCATCTTGTATCTTTCACCCATAACAACATTTAAAACTGCCTGAGTACCAACAATCTGGCTTGATGGTGTAACAAGAGGTGGTTCACCAAAGTCCTTACGAACTCTTGGAACTTCTTCAAGAACCTGTTCAAACTTGTCTGATGCACCCATTTCATCTAACTGTGAAACAAGGTTTGATAACATTCCACCAGGTACCTGGTAAAGAAGTGTATTAATATTAACACCCATAACCTTTGGATTTAATAATCCATTCTTAAGGCACTCTTCTCTGTATGGTCTGAAGTAATCTGCAACCTGCTTTAACAGCTTCTGATCAAGACCTGTATCATAAGGTGTTCCCTTAAATGTCTCAACCATAACTTCTGTTGCCGGCTGTGATGTTCCCATAGAGAACGGTGAAATAGCTGTATCAATAATATCACATCCTGCTTCAACAGCTTTCATATATGTCATAGCTGCTACACCTGATGTGTAATGTGTATGAAGATCTATTGGAATGTCTGTTCCTTCTCTTAATGCCTGAACTAATTCAGTTGCCTTGTATGGTGTAAGAAGTCCAGCCATATCCTTGATACAAAGTGAGTTAGCACCCATATCTTCAATTCTCTTTGCTGTTTCTTTCCAATAATCAAGAGTATATGCATCTCCTAATGTATATGAAAGAGCAATCTGTGCATGACCTTTTTCCTTGTTTGCTGCCTTTACAGCTGTTTCTAAATTTCTAAGGTCATTTAAGCAGTCAAAGATTCTAATAATATCAATACCATTAGCTATTGATTTCTGAACAAAATATTCAACAACATCATCTGAATAATGACTATAGCCTAAAATATTCTGTCCTCTGAAAAGCATCTGTAATTTTGTATTTTTAAATCCGTCTCTTAACTTTCTAAGTCTCTCCCATGGATCTTCTTTTAAAAATCTAAGGGATGCATCAAAAGTTGCACCACCCCAACACTCAACTGCATGATAACCTACTTTATCCATTGTGTCGATAATAGGAAGCATTTCCTCAGTAGGCATTCTTGTGGCAATAAGTGACTGATGTGCGTCTCTTAATATAGTTTCGGTAATCTTTACCGGTTTCTTATCTGCCATTTTTATTTCCTCCATTTAAATTCCGAATATAGCCATAAATGTTCCTGCAGCGACTGCAGTACCAATAACTCCGGCTACGTTAGGTCCCATTGCATGCATCAAAAGGAAGTTTGTAGGATCAGCTTCAGATCCAACCTTCTGTGATACTCTTGCTGCCATTGGCACGGCTGATACACCTGCAGAACCAATAAGTGGATTAACTTTTCCATGTGTTACAACACACATAAGTTTACCAAACAAAACTCCGGCTGCCGTACCTACTGCAAAGGCTACCAAACCTAAAATTACGATTTTAATTGTGTCAACATTAAGGAATGCTTCAGCACTTGTTGTAGCACCAACACTTGTTCCAAGTAAGATAACTACAATGTACATAAGTGCGTTACTTGCTGTTTCCTGTAACTGTTTAACAACTCCGGATTCCCTAAATAAGTTACCTAACATAAGCATACCAACTAATGGAGCTGTTGTAGGTAAAATCATAACAACAACGATAGTAACAACTATAGGGAATAAAATTTTCTCTAACTGTGAAACATGTCTAAGCTGTTCCATCTTAATTTCACGTTCCTTCTTAGTTGTTAATAATTTCATAATTGGTGGCTGAATAATAGGAACCAATGACATATACGAATATGCTGCTACTGCGATAGGTCCTAACAAATCAGTCTGTCCAAGCTTTCCTGCAAGGAAAATAGATGTAGGTCCGTCTGCTCCACCGATAATAGAGATGGCTGCAGCTGCCTTTCCACCAAATCCCATGAAAATTGCAAGGAAATATGCCCCATATATACCGAACTGTGCTGCAGCTCCAAGAAGGAAACTCTTTGGATTTGCAATAAGCGGTCCGAAGTCCGTCATGGCACCTACACCCATGAAAATAAGTGAAGGAAGAATACTATATTCGTCTAATATGTAGAAGTAATATAACAATCCTCCTGCTTCACCGTCAGCAGGTGCTTTCATAATGTCCGGATACATATTTACTAAGAGCATACCAAAGGCAATAGGAACCAGTAATAATGGTTCATATCCTTTTTTAATTGCTAAGTATAGGAAAATACAGGCTACGGCAATCATAATATAGTTTCCACCGCTAAGGCTAAAAAACGCTGATTGTCCTACCAGATTTCCCAATGTATCAAAGATGTTCATTTGTTACCTCCAGTTTTTTAATATTAACTAGTTTAATGTTGCAATAACTGCACCTGCTTCAAAGCTGTCTCCAACGCTAACAGAAATGCTTGCAACTGTTCCATCTTCCGGAGCAACAACAGAATTTTCCATCTTCATTGCTTCAAATACTAATATTGTTTCACCTTTCTTAACTGCCTGACCAGGATTTGCACTGATTGATAAAACTTTTCCAGGCATAGGTGCTGTAACCTTAACACTTCCTTCTTTTCCGGTAGCTACAGGTGCTGCCGGCTTAGCAGGTGCTGCTGCCTTCTTTGCAGGTCTTACCGGTGCACTTGCTGTACTTCCTGTTTCTTCAACAGTTACATCATATACATTTCCATTAACTGTAATTGTATAACTTTTCATTTTGTATCCTCCTAAATATAGATAGTAATTAACGTCTTCTTATTGATCTTACAACAAAACTGTCTGTAGATGTATGTTCGCTTGCGGCTATTGCAGCAGCAATAACAGCTATAAGCTCTGAATCATCCGTTGTCTCTTCTGTAGTACTTACCGTACTTTCAGACGGTGTGGCTGCTTCTTCTGAAGCTTTATTTTTCTTTCCAAAGGAATCAACAATTTTTGGAATGAATCCAAAGCAGGAAATAATAAAGCTTATAAAAATTAATACAAGGAATACAACGCCCATTCCGAGTAATGTGTTACCACCTGCTGTTTGAAGCTTACCTAACAAAGTGTTGTTTCCTTCGTCAGGAAGATTAAACTCTATGGATGTAGGCACACATCCGAGATTGTCAAATAATGATACATGCATAATCATCTTTAAATCTCTTTTTTCAAAATGAAGCATAGCGCTTACATCTACTTTTCCGTCTTCTGTTTCTTCAACTTCAATTTTGTCATAAGACTTATATTCACCGCATTTCTCATCGCCAACAGTTTTGGCAAAGTTCTCAAATGCGTCTGTCTGATAACTAAAATATCCACCAAGATATTCTAATTCATCATCACTGCAATTTGAATACTGAGATATGGCATTGGCATACTGTTCAACTAACGCTTTTGCCTGAGCCATGGTTATCTTGCCGTCTGCATATGTTTTCATATCCTCAGCAGATAACGTTGTCTCCTCCTGTGTAGCAGTCTCATCAAGATTAATCACATCATCTGCCATAACCATAACACTGCTTAAACCAAAACAAATTATAAGAGAAACCAGTGAAAATATTAAACGTAACTTTCTTTTAATATTCATATTGTCCTCCTATTAAACTGTTCCGTGCTTTTTACCAGGTCTGTCTTCAAATTTTGTATATAACATTTCAAATGCACCTATTATGTACTTTCTTGTATCAACAGGTTCAACAATACTATCAACATATCCTCTTGCAGCTGCTGACATTACACTGCCCTGAAGATTCTGGTACTCTGCTGTCTTTTCAGCGATAACTTCTGTTGCATCACCGCTTTCAATTTCATCAGCATACATAATCTTAACAGCACTTGCAGCATCCATCATTCCAACCTTGGCTGTTGGCCATGCGTAAACAACGTCTGCACCTGTTGCCTTGCTGTTCATTGCAATATATGCACTTCCTATTGCATCTTCCACAATAAGATTTACCTTAGGAACTGTTGCGTTAGCAAAAGCATATATAAGCTTTGATGTAGCTTTTGCACCCTTCTTTTCCTGGCATTTTGTCGCCTTGAATCCATTAACATTAGTTAATGTAAGTATAGGAATTTCAAAAGCATCACAAAATTCAACAAAATCTGCAGCTTTTTCACAGCCGTTAGCTGTAAGCTTTGCTTCATATTCTGCTGTAACATTCATATCTTCATCATATGATTTAGTTCTGTTAGCTACTGCACCTACTGTAGCTCCATTTAACTTAATAAAAGCTGTAACCATTTCAGGAGCATAATCTTTCTTAACTTCAAGAACATATCCCTCATCTGAAATGCTTGTCAGTGCCTGTAATGTGTCCTCACCGCAGTTTTCAATTCCTTCTGCTGCTCTGTTTAAATCATCATCACATTCTAAATCAAATGCTTCATCCTCATTATTTGAAGGAATGACTGATATAAGGTCTCTTAATCCCTCCATGATTTCCTGCTGTGTTCCAACGAAATCAACATTTCCTGCTGTCTCACTCTGGAACTTAGCTGATGAACTGTCACACACTTCTTTTCTGTTTCCTTCAATTGCATCCGGAGAATTCACAAATAAATGTGCATTATCCTTCTCCATAAATGTAAAATCAGAAAGTCCTGCAATAACACTTAATCCTCCACCACAATTTCCAAATATTACTGAAATCTGTGGAATAACCCCTGATGCAAGTGACTGTTTCATATAAATCTGTCCAAATGCATTAAGTCCGTCTACTGACTCCTGAAGTCTAAGACCTGTACTGTCAATAAGGCCAATAACAGGTGCTCCCATCTTCATAGCCATATCGTAGAGGTTAGAAATTTTCTTAGCGTGCATTTCTCCAACTGAACCACCAAGTACTGATGAATCCTGGCTGTAAACATACACTAACTTTCCATTGATAACACCATATCCGGTAATAACACCGTCTGATGGAGTATCTTTTGCCTTGATGTTAAAATCTGTGCTTCTTGCTTTAACCAATCCGCCGATTTCAACAAAACTGTTATCATCAAGAAGAGTTTCTATCCTCTCTCTTGCTATAACTTTAGCTGCTGTACTCATAATCAGTCCTCCAATAAAATTTTAATCTTTTTTATCCAGTATATATCTTACCCGGATAACAAACGGCAAAGAAATATTTTATGTTTTAACATATATTTTGCCCACACATATATCCACGCCACTGCATCAATATATGTGTGAGCAAAATATTTACACAAACTCTGTAGTTTGCCGGTATATAACAACCAAATTTTTTGCCTTATATAGATTAAACCTTTTCCTGTCAAATAGCAAGTTATTTTTTTAATAAAAAAGGGCAAAAAACTTAATTTTTTTATGCTGTCTTAATTCTGTTTTTAATCCATTCGCTGTTAATCGGTTCAAAGGTTTTATCCTCAAAGTAAACATTGTACCATACAAGGAATACATAAACCGTCCATATTCTTCGGCTGTTATCAGCTTTTCCTGCCCTATGGTCTTCCATCAGTTTAACAAGAATATCTGTATTAAAGAACTGTTTTGCCGCATCACCGGTTAATGTTTCCATTACCTTGTTATAGTATTTATCTTCTTTAAGCCAAACTCTGATAGGTACCGGGAAGCCTAACTTTTTCTTGTTAGCTGTTGCCTCCGGAATATGTCTTTTTGCTGCAATTCTGAAAGCTCGCTTTGTAGCTTCGTTATTACATCTGAAATCTATAGGAAGAGTTTTTGCATATTTAAATACTTCCACGTCTAAAAACGGTACTCTTGATTCAAGGCAGTGAGCCATGCTCATTTTATCTGCCTTAAGCAAAATATCACCCTGAAGCCAGAAATTAGTATCAATATACTGCATCTTGGCAATGTCATTTAAGTGACTTACTTTCTTGTATGTTGGTGCCACGATTTCCTGTGGTGAAACATGAGTAGGTGCATTTTTAAGGAGTTTTTCCCTGTCTTTTACAGAAAACATATTGGCATTTCCAATAAACCTCTCCTCAACAGTTTTACTACCTCTTATAATAAAATCACGTCCCTTAACATCAGGCATTGCCGAGGCAACCTTTGCAAGACCTTTTCTTATGCATCTTGGTATTTTCTGATACCCCTTTAATGACAACGGTTCATGATAAATATTATAGCCACCAAAGAACTCGTCTGCCCCTTCTCCTGACAAAACAACTTTTATCTGTTCAGCAGCAAGCTGGTCAACAAAATAAAGGGCAATACAGGATGGATCTGCTAAAGGTTCATCCATATAATACATTACTGTAGGGATTGAGTCAAAATATTCGTCACTGTCTATATTTTTGCTGTAATTTTTCTTGCCCAATTCTTTTACAAGACCTTCTGCATATCTTATTTCATTATACTTGCTTTGTTTATCCAAAAATCCCACCGTAAAGGTTTTTTCTCCCGGAAATTCCGATACAACATAACTTGAGTCAACTCCACTTGATAACAGAGAACCAACCTCAACGTCTGCTATCATATGGGCATCAACTGTATTATGAACGACTTTTTCGATTTCAGAAACGGTTTCTTCTAAATCACCATCAGCCTTTGGTTCCATCATAGGGTCAAAATAACGTTCAATTTCCATTTTTCCGTCTTTATAAATCATATAATGTCCTGCCGGCAATTTATACACTCCCTTAAAGAATGTTTCAGGAAGTACGGAATACTGAAAGCTTAAATACTGCTCTAAAGCTTCCTCATTTACCTTTCTCTCAAATCCCGGATATTCTAATATTGCCTTGATTTCTGAAGAGAAAACGAGATTTTTGTTAATGTTTGCATAATAAAAAGGCTTAATTCCAAAATGATCCCTTGCACCAAACATAGTATTAGTTCTGCTGTCCCAAATGACAAAAGCAAACATTCCTCTTAGCTTATGCAACAAATCTGTTCCATATTCTTCATATCCGTGAATAAGACATTCTGTATCTGAATCATTTGAAAACTGATGTCCTTTTTTAATAAGTTCTTTTCTTATCTCTAAGTGGTTATATATTTCTCCATTAAAAACAATTGCTATATCACCGGTTTCATTGTACATAGGCTGTGCACCATGACTTAAATCAATAATACTAAGTCTTCTGTGACCGATTGCCGCATGCTTGTCCACATACATTCCTTCATCATCGGGACCTCTGTGGGCAATTTTGTCCATCATGTTTTTTAAAACTTTTCTGCTGTTATCTAATTCTCCAATTATTCCACATATTCCACACATACTTTATATCTCTCTTTCATTAGTTTCGCCTTATAAAACTGCCTTTACTTCATCTTCCTTTATAACTTCACTTATAAGAACACGTTCATCCATAGGGTGCTTAACTCCCTTTATTTCCTGATAATCTTCATGTCCCTTTCCTGCTAAAACTATAACATCTCCATCCTTTGCATTTAAAATGGCGTAACGTATGGCATCTTTTCTGTCAGGAATTGTTACATATTCCCCATCTGCCTTATGCACCCCAACTAAAATATCATTAATAATATCCATAGGTTCCTCAAATCTTGGATTATCTGATGTTACAATGGTAAAATCAGATAGTTTTGATGAAACCTCACCCATTTCAAATCTTCTGCCTCTCGCCCTGTTTCCACCACATCCAAACACTGTAACTAAGCGCTTAGGGTTATATTCCTTAAGGCTTTTAAGAAGACTTTCTAAGCTCATAGCATTATGGGCATAATCTATCATAAGAGTAAATCTCTTTGATACAGGAATAATTTCAACTCTTCCTTTCACCCTTACATTTTTAAGGGCTTCTCTTATCTTTTCAACATCATTTGTAAAATGACTGCATATTGCTATGGCACATAATGAATTATATACACTAAAATTCCCCGGAATATCAATTTCCACAGGGAAATTCATTTTTCCTGATAAATCATATGAAACACACAGGCTCCCCGGCTTTGTAAATAACTTAATGTCTGATGCCTTAAAATCATAATCGCCCTTTACACCAAAGGTTTCCAATTCACATGTGTGTCCCTCTAAAACCCTGTCTATATAATCTGCATCCATATTCACAATTCCCTGACGGCACTGCTTTAGCAACATACTTTTGCAATGAAGATAATCGTCAAAGTCCTTGTGTTCATTAGGGCCAATATGGTCAGGCTCAATATTGGTAAATATACCATAGTCAAATGTAAATCCTGATACTCTGTGAAGCATAAGTCCCTGGGACGAAACCTCCATTACCACACATTTGCAGCCTGCTTTAACCATTTTGGCAAAGGTCTCCTGAACCACAAAAGACTCCGGTGTGGTATTTTTAGCAGGAGTTATTTCATCTCCTACAATAGTTTCAATTGTTCCTATAAGTCCTGTTTTTATTCCAACGCTTTCTAAAACCTGACGTACCATATATGTAGTTGTTGTTTTTCCTTTAGTTCCCGTTATACCAATGGTAATGAGTTTTTCTGCCGGATGTCCAAAATACGCCGCCGACATACAGGCTAATGCATATCTGGTATCTTCAACCTTTATAACTGTAATGTTCGCATCTACATTTACATCTTCCATTACCACAACTGCAACAGCACCTTTTTGTGCCACATCTTCTATAAATTCATGTCCGTCAAATCCGGCACCCTTAATACACACAAATACATCATCCCCTGAAACCTTTCTTGAATCATTTACAAGATGATTTATTGTCACTTCATCCGTGCCTTTTACTATGGTATATTCAATTTTTTCCAATAAATCTTTTAATAACATATTATTTCCTCATTAAATATCAATATTTCCGGTAAATGCAATCCTTGCAGGTCCCGTCATATAAACTGTATTTTCATCTGTATCATATTTTATTTCCAAATCTCCGCCTAATAGCTTCACAGTAACCTTATTGTCTGTAAGATTATTTAATACACAGGCAACAACACTGGCACAGGCACCGGTTCCGCAGGCTAAGGTTTCTCCTGAGCCACGCTCCCAGACTCTCATTTTAATTGTTTTTCTGTCAATTATCTGAATAAATTCCGTATTGACTCTGTCAGGAAAAATTTCATTTTTTTCAAATCCCGGCCCAATTTTTTCGATTTTCAGACTATCTGTATCATCAACAAATGTAATGGCATGAGGATTTCCCATGGAAACACAGGTGATGCCATATTCCTTACCATCAATAACAACCGGTTCATTAATTACCTTCTCTTTGTCAGATATAACCGGTACATCCTTTGCATTTATAATAGGACTTCCCATATTAACCCGTACTGTTTTAACCTTACCATTTTCCACATTTAATTTAAGTGTCTTAATTCCTGCTAAGGTTTCCACGGTTATAACTTCTTTATCAATCATTTTATAATCATAAACATATTTAGCAACGCATCTGATTCCGTTTCCACACATTTTCCCTTCAGAGCCGTCTGCATTGTACATACTCATTTTAAAATCTGCCACTTCTGAAGGATTTATAACTATAAGTCCGTCTGAACCGATTCCAAAATGTCTGTCGCTTACAATTTTCGACAACTCGTTAGGATTATCTATTTTTGTATTGAAACCATTAACATAAACGTAATCGTTTCCACAACCTTCCATTTTCACAAATTCCATATAAACAAGACTCCTTTAAATTTCATAATCTGTCTTTTTAACTTTTTACATTATGCACACATATTAGTATGCACAAGCAAATTCGGTTTAAATATACCACAGTTAGCTTTATAAATAAAGTAATTATTGAAATATGAAATAATCTAAAGTCTTTTTAAAGCAATATTTAAAATCATATTTTTCAACACTATCCACAGCCTCTATTTTACATTTTTTCACACATTGATTATTTATATACAGTTTTACTTCCCCTATTTTTTCTCCTGATTTTATAGGTAATTCATAGTTAAACTCCGTTTTTGCTTCCACTGTATCATTCTTAGATACCAATGCTTTGTAGGGACCAATGGCAACAGCTATAATTTGTTTTTTTGTTCCATTTTCAATATTTACGGGGAAAGATATTCTGTTTTTCAAAATTTTTTTGGTATCAAAGTTATTTTTTCCATAATCCATTAATTTAGTAGTATCTCTCCACTTATATGTTTTGTTAGGAGGCCATCCGCTGGCAAGAACACAGGAAACATACACTCTGTTGTTGCTTTTTACGGCACCTACAAAACAATATCCTGCATCACCTGTAAATCCTGTCTTTATTCCAATGGCATCACTGCTCATATTAAGAAATGCATCTTTGTTATTAACAACAATATGTCTCTTATTGCTGCAATCATAAAAGGAATAGGATTTTGTATTTGTAATTTTTAAAAACTGCTGATTTTTTATGGCATAAGCTCCAATTAAAGCCATATCATATGCTGTAGAAAAATGCCCCTTAGCATCAAGTCCGTTAGGAGTAACAAAATTGGTGTTGACTGCACCAATTTCTCCTGCTTTTTTGTTCATAAGTTTTGCAAATTCTTCCACACTTCCTGCTACCCCTTCTGCCACAGCCACTGCCACATCATTATAAGACTCTAGCATCATGGCATAAAGCAAATCTCCTATTTTATATTTTTCCCCTTTTATGGCATTCATATGAACTTTAGGCATAGAAGCTGCCCTTTTACTTATTTCCACCACCTCATCAGGAGATGCATTTTCAAGGGCAACTATACATGTCATTATTTTCGTTGTACTTGCCATTGCCATTTTATTATTATAATTCTTTCCAAAAAGCACTCTGCCTGTTTTTCCGTCAATAAGTACCGCTGACTTTGCAGATAATTCGCTTTCCTTAAGTTCCTTTGTTTCCTCTCCAAATCCCTGTTTAGAAAACACCATATTAAGTACCAAAACTAAAATTATAAAACAACATTTTAATCTTTTATTCATTATTATCACTTTAAACATGCATCCGTATAATATATGCATTTTAAGTAACTTTTATCCCCTTGTATAAAAATATGTGTTAATCATTGGATTTAAGGGTTACCTCTTCCTCTGCCTCATGTTTAAACTCATCTATCATATCCTGACTTACTACAGGGAGGCTGTCTGCTGATTCCACACCAAATCTTCTTAAAAATTCCTCAGTAGTTCCAAATAAAAGAGGACGTCCCGGTGTGTCCATTCTCCCTACCTCTTCCACCAGCATATACTCCACTAACTTATTAACTGCGAAATCTGATTTTACTCCTCTTATTCTTTCAATTTCAGACTTTGTTATAGGCTGTTTGTAAGCAATAATAGATAAGGTTTCCATTAAAACATCCGTTAAAACCTGTCTTTTAGGCTGCTTTGCCACCTTAATAAGCGCTTCGTACATTTCCGGTTTAGTACACATCTGGTATGCCCCGTCAAGTTCTATGATTTTCACCCCTCTTTCAGGAGTGTCCATTTTTTTTTGCATTTCTTTTACTATTTTTTTTACTTCTGAAGGTTTGATTTCTAATGCATTTGCAATTTTATTAATATCAACTGATTCCCCCATGGTAAATAAAATAGCCTCTATTTCTGCTTTGTAATTTCTTTCCATTTTAACCTCTTTACTCTATTGAATCTATGTATATATCATCAAAAGTTTTTTCCTGATGAACTTCAATTTTTCCAATTTTAATTAATTCCAACACCGCCAGAAATGAAACAATAACTTCCATTTTTGAACTTTGCTGTTCTAAAAGCTGCTTAAAACTACATCTTTTTCTTTTCTTTAGTGCATCAGTAACAAAATCCATTTTGTCAGGAAGGCTTACTTCCTCCATTTCAATTTTTCCAAATTTACTTCTTACAGGATCAATTTTATCCATTTGTCTTTTAAGCACCATTTGAAAAATATCATTTAACTTTGACAAATCCACATCTGATAGCAATTTATCCAAATCCACCGGAGGCTCATATTTTTTAACCTCCTCAGGAACTGTAGGCTCTTTATATAATGATTTTCCAGCGTAAACCTGCATATCTCTTAATTCCCCTGCAGCATATTTGTACATCTTATATTCAATAAGTTTCTCCACCAGTTCTGCCCTAGGGTCAATTTCTTCACCGTTTTCGTCCACTTCTTTTGGTAGAAGCATTCTGCTTTTTATATCTATCAGGGTAGCTGCCATTACCAAAAATTCACTTGCCAAATCCAAATCATCTTTCGGCATTTTACTTACGCAATCAAGATACTGTTCCGTAATTTCCACAATAGGTATGTCATAAATATCTACTTTGTTTTTTTCAATAAGATGCAGCAGTAAATCAAGAGGTCCTTCAAATGCATCCAGTTTAACTTCCAGTTCAATCATTTTAATTTCTCTCCATTTTTTCTCGAACTTTAATTGTACATAAAAAATTTCTTTTTTTCAATACAATATAATTTTAAGCACCTAAATTTATCAGGTTATCTGGAACATATATTTTACTAATTTTAGAAATGTGAAACCATAATCTGCTTTATCCACCGTTTCCTCTGCCATAATTTTAACTTCTCCGATTTTCTTTTTATCCATTATGTATTCAATTTTTCCTACTATATCTCCCTTCCTTACCGGTGCATTTATGTTGTCTTTTAAAGCCACTTTAGATTCTATACCATCAATTTTTCCACCTTTAGTATCAACATATGAAAATGTATCATTTTGCACTTTTACTTTGTCCTTTTCCCCACCACATATATTTACCTTGTTCTGATATTTCTTATTATCCTTATACACCTTACAATTTGAAAAACCGTAATTTATAAGGCTGTTGGACTGGACAAATCTTGCCTTATAATCCGGAGCCGCCATAACCACTGCAATCAATTCCACACCATCCTTTTCTGCCACAGTGGAAACACAGTATTTTGCTTTTGACGTGCTTCCTGTTTTAAGCCCTTTTACATACCGATTGTTTTTAAGTAACTTATTTGTGTTAGTAAGCATAAATTCACTTTCCCCTTTATTGGTTTTGTGGGTAAAACTTTCCATCCATATGGTAGAATATTTAAAAATCTCCGGATACTTCACTATTAATTCTCTTGACATAATTGCCACATCCATTGCTGATGTATAATGATTATCCGAATCAGTCAGCCCACAGCAATCTTCAAAATGTGTATGTTTCATTCCAAGGTTCTTTGCCCTTTTATTCATTTCCTTTACAAATTCTTCTTCTGAACCTGAAATATGCTCAGCCATGGCTACAGATGCATCATTTCCCGATGCAATTATAATGCACTTTATAAGAGTTTCTACATTTTGTTGCTCTCCTTCTTCCAAAAACACCTGGGAACCTCCCATACTTTTGGCATGGGCACTGGTAGTAACCATATCCTCTAACTTTATTTTACCACTATGTATTGCATCAAAAATTAGTATTAAAGTCATTATTTTAGTTATACTAGCAGGACTTAATTTTTCATTTTCATTTTCTGCTTTAATTACTGTTTTTGAGGACGCCTCCATAAGTACATAGGATTTACATTTCATCTCTGCTTTTTCATCACCTTGTATTGTAAATGTGGACGTTATCAAAATACTTAGTGAAATCATAGCAACCAGCACTCTTTTAAACAACCTGTTGCACCATTTTTCATAAAACATGATTTTTTCCATAAAAAAACTCCATTACACCTTTATACATTGTAATGGAGTTTAAAAATTTTATGCTATTTTTCTTTCTTCTTTTTCTTTGAAGATTTAGATTTTGTTTTTTTCGACTTATCCTTTGTTGTTTGTGCCTTAGTGCTTGACGGTTGCATTTCCTCCTGATTATATACAAAAGGCTCTGTTTTTGACAGCACATGCTCATCAGAATTTTGCTGATATACCGAGAAGCTGTCGCCATCTTTTAAGTCCGGATAAACAATCATCAATGTATTAGGATCTATATATACCGTTTTTTGCTTTTCGTCATTTATATATACCTTACTGTAGCTTGTAAAATAATTTCCGTATATATACACCGTACCTACATCATCCCCAATAGGGGTAACGGAGCTTACCTTTACATCATGAAGTCCGAATTTCAAATCTGTTGGCTTATATGGGTTTTCTCCGTTTGCCGCATAATTGTCTCCATAAAGCAAATCGTAAGATAAATTCTTAAGGCCTTCCTGATAGGTTTCATCGTCATCATTTTTGTGTAACTGTGTGTAATTATTAATCTTTCCGGAGTTCATATTTAAGCCACCAAGTATTTTGGACTCCAACTGATACGCTTCTATATCCTCGTTAGTATAATTAGTCTTAAAATTAGACCAGATAGCATACTGAGTCTGGTATACATCACCGTTTACCAAATCCTCTCCTGATATACCAAAGCTTGGCAGATGATCACCATACATTACAAGAATGGTATCCTCACCAAAGTTTTTAAGGGCTTTTGTAAGTTTTCTTAAAAACTTATCCATTTCATTAGTCTGCCATGCATAATACTGATACTGGTTTGTAACGTCTTCATCGTCTACACCTGAAACTTTAATAGGATAGTCATAATCACCACTTGTAGGATAACTTCCATGTCCCTGTACTGAAATAGTATAAATGAAGTCCTGCTTTTTAGTAGATTTTAATGCCTGCATAATATAATCCGTAAGGAAATAATCCTTTGCCCATCCCATAGGTGTAAAATCATCTATATACATATTTTCAATAGATTGGAATGTATCATATCCTAAATTAGAAAATACCACATTTCTTCCATAAAAGGTTGCAGTGTTATTATGAATGGCATGACAGCTGTAGCCATACTCCTTTAAGTTGTAGCATATGCTTTCACTGGTAGTATCTACTAATTTAGTTTTAAAAGGATATTCTCCCGGACCAAAGAAATCTAAATTAATTCCTGTCATAACCTCAAATTCCGTATTTACCGTTCCAGCACCAACTATAGGCACATTTAAGTATCCACTTGGATAATTTTTCATTAACTTTTCAAAATACGGAACAGGATTTTTTGATAATTTAACATTTTTAAGATTGTTCATATCAAAAAATGACTCTAACTGCAAGAAAATAATATTTGGTTTCTTCTTAGCCTTCTTAAGGGTTGTTTTATCGTCATCATCCTTCACTATTTTTTCAATAGTTTCACCTGAATATGAATTAGGCTTGTCAATTCCTGTATTTATAAGACTATTTGAAAAACAATAAACAAATCCGTAATCATAATACGACACTCTAAGTTCTCCAAATTTCATGGAAAGAAGTTCTGATGCCACTCCCAAATTAATTGTTCCCAGACCTATCGCCCAAATAACAGCAATTCCAATAATATTTCTTGCATATTTAATCTTGTGATTGACTTTTGGTGCCTTAAAGAACATAACGACCAGTCCTACTATTGCCAAAATAAGTGCAATAACAACCAAAACAATCTGAAATGTTGAAAAATACTTATTTATAACCCCTAAAGCACTATCAATAAGCATCAAATCCACTGCCGTAAAAGGTGTTACCCTGTTAGAAAGCAACACACCATTGGCCACTCCCAGAATCAACCAAATAACAGAAATCAATGTCATTCCAAAAAACCTTCTTTTCATAAGAAAGGTAAATGAAAGGGTCATTAATATTATCATTGCACTACAGATAAATACATACGGATTTCCTATAAGGAAATATATGCCCTTTAAAAATGACTTTCTGGCTAACATTTCAATAACCAGATTAATAAGTAATGCCGTTACCACATACATGTATATTATGTGCTTATTATATGTTTTGCTGAAAAATGCCCTGGCTGAATGGTATTTTTCCTTAGCTATTCCTATATATTTTTTTACTTTCTCTTTCATTAAAAAGTGCCTCCTAAAGCTGTTATTTTCCGGCTATCATATGTCTGATAGCCTCTACGGATACCTTTATGGCATTATCGGTATCGTAACAGTCCTCCTCACTAAATCCTTTTAATTTACGCTCCTGATTCCAGATAACATGAAATACCGAACCACATTTCACCCCCAGACTTGCTGCTACCGTAAACAATGCTGCCGATTCCATTTCACTGGCAAGAACTCCTAATCTCTTCCATGCTTCCCATTTATTAAGAAGTTCATATGATACAGGCATTCTGTCAGGATTATGCTGACCGTAAAATGAGTCTTTGCACTGCACCACTCCACAATGATAACGCAAATTATTTTTTTTGCAAGCATAAACTAATGCTTCCGTAACATCAAAGTCAGAAACTGCAGGGTATTCAATTGGTGCATATTCCCTGCTGGTGCCTTCGTGTCGCACCGCTCCTGTTGCTATAACACAGTCCCCTGCTAAAACTTTTAAATTAATACCTCCACAAGTTCCTATTCTTATAAAAGTATCAGCGCCACAGGCTACTAATTCCTCCATGGCAATAGCTGCTGACGGTCCTCCTATTCCTGTAGAGGTAACTGAAACTTTTTCTCCTGATATATATCCTGTATATGTTGTAAATTCTCTATTTTGTGCAATAAGCCTTGGTTCATCAAAATATCCGGCAATTTTTTCACATCTTCCCGGATCTCCCGGTAAAATCACATATTTCCCAATATCTCCCTTTGATATTTGTAAATGAAACTGTTTATCCATATTTTTGCTCCTTACTTAACAACTCTTTTATCCATAATGTCTTAGTAAATAGAATACCCATAATATTTGAATTTTCTATGAACTTTTGAATTTTTATACCAAATAACTGCTTTTTCTTTTATTTTCGTACTTTAAACTGTTGAATTATTGTAAACTTATGTTATACTATCATACGTGGTTAGTAGGATTTAGAATACTTATCTTTCTTTCTCCGGCTAACATTTTATAATTATACATTAAAGGAGGACGTTATGGGTAGTACATTTTTTAGAAAGCTACCAACTCCTTTGGAAATCAAGACAAGTTATCCTGTTCCAGAGGCAGTTGCAAATCAGAAAAAAATCAATGACGAAGAAATTAGAAAGATATTTACAGGTGAAAGTGATAAATTTGCCGTAATTATAGGTCCTTGTTCAGCTGACAATCAGGAAGCTGTTGAAGATTATATAGGAAGACTTGCAAAAGTTCAGGAAAAAGTTAAAGATAAACTTTTTATTATTCCAAGAGTTTACACTAACAAACCTAGAACAACAGGAAAAGGTTATAAAGGTATGTTACATCAGCCTGATCCTGAAAAGAAACCTGATTTATTGCAGGGGCTTATTACAATAAGACAAATGTTCTTGAAAATCATGGAGGATACTAAGTTCCCAATTGCAGATGAAATGCTTTATCCTGAAAATGCAAGATACTTTTCAGATTGCCTTTCATATGTTGCAGTAGGTGCCCGTTCTGTTGAAAACCAGCAGCACCGTCTTACAGCCAGCGGTTTAGATATTCCTGTAGGAATGAAAAATCCTACCAGCGGAGATTTATCCATTATGCTTAACTCTATTGAGGCAGCCCAGTCTTCTCATTCTTTCCTTTACAGAGGTTGGGAAGTTCAGACTGAAGGTAATGATTTAGCCCACGCCATATTAAGAGGTGCCGTAAATCAATATGGTCAGTGTATACCAAATTACCATTATGAGGATATGGTAAATCTTTATTCAATGTATATGAAAAAAGGATTTGAAAATCCTGCTGTTGTTATTGATTGTAATCATTCAAATTCAAACAAGCAGTATATGGAACAGATTCGTATTGCAAAGGAAATAATGCATAACCGTAAACATTCAGAAGATTTAAAACATTTTGTCAAAGGTCTTATGATTGAAAGCTATATTGTTGGTGGAAATCAGAAAATTGATGAACACTGCTACGGAAAGTCAATAACTGATCCATGCCTTGGCTGGGAAGATACAGAAAAATTGTTATACATTATTGCTGAAGAAGCATAAAACTTAAACTCCGGAATTTTCACTTATGTGAATATGACCGGAGTTTTTTACACACAAAAAGAGGCATCATCTAATGACAATACCTCTCAATATATCACCTTATTATTTATGCTTTCGGATGTGCCTTTTCATATACTTCTCTTACTCTACGGCTTGCAGGTGTCATATACATCTGAGTAGTAGATATATCAGAATGTCCAAGCATTTGTTGTACAGCCTTTAAGTCTGCCCCGTTTTCAACCAAATGTGTTGCAAATGAATGGCGAAGTGTATGGGGTGTTATATCTGACTTAATTCCGGCTTTCTTCCCATAAGCCTTTATCAGTTTCCAAAATCCCTGTCTGCTCATTTCCCTGCCTGAACAATTAGGATATAAAACATCACTATCCTTATTTTCTCCAAGCAAACTTTCCCTTCCATCTTTCAGATACGCAACAAGTGCGTTCTTTGCCTCTGTTCCAAAAGGTATCTGACGGTCTCTTTTTCTGTCATGACATACTACAAATTCATAATTAATATTAACATCATTTACCTTCAGTGTAATAAGTTCTGAAACACGCATTCCCGTTGCATACAAAAGCTCTAACATAGATTTATCTCTAAGTTCTTTTGGCGTGTTTCTCGAAGGTTGCTTTAAAAGATCATCAATTTCATTTATAGACAAAATCTCCGGTGCTTTTTTTTCTATCTTAGGAGATTTCATGTCAGAAGCAGGATTGTCTGTAATATATCCCTCCTGATACAAATATCCAAAAAATGCTTTCATCGACGCAATATTTCTTGATATTGTAGTAGGTGCTCTTCCAATAGTCTCTAATGATGAAATGTATCCTTCTAATTCCTCTTTTGTAATATCTGAAATATTATCCGTACTATAACTATTATTAAGATATATAAAAAGTTTCGTTAAGTCTCTTTTATATGAGACTTCTGTGTTGCTTGAAGTATTCTTTTCACTATGTAATTTTAAAATGAATTCTTCAATTAATCTTTGCATTTTTTCCTCGCTATACTCTATATTAAGAGTGTCAAATCTTATTATATAAGGCTTTTTCAATAAAATCAAATACAATTTTTCACAATTTTTTGAACAAAATTTAGGTTACATAAAAACGATACCACATATACTGACAAACATAAATTCCGACACAATATCTAGTAAATTTCCTTTAGAAATTAATTTTAGAATATGAAAAAATTTTGTAACAAAGATGAAATAATAAAAATCAAAAAACTTATTCCCCTTCCTACATTTTTCCTGTTGCCGTCACACATATATACCGTTCCTATGATTTTAGCCATAGTATCTATGCCTGCCCCCACAAGCAATAAAGTGTGTGAGCTTACAGATACAGTAATTATTCCTGCCAACACAAATGCAAAGTAAAAAACAAAAAACGGAACAATTTTATCTTTTATTCTGAAAAAAGATAAAATAAATATTCCCAGCAAAAACTTCACATCTCCTAAGAGAACATAAATTATACCATCAAACAGATTGTTAAATTTTATGTTTTCAACATTATTAAAAGAAAAATCTATGCCTAGAAAATTATACACAAGAGTTCCTGTTATAATTCCCAATATAAAGGCATAGATTTTGTAGTTTTTTTCCGCTAATTTATAATTCATACATTATTCCTTTGCCATTTATGGTATGAAAAGCAATATATTTTGCATTCTCATATGTTAATATATGAATCTAAATATGAAAAATTACTTTTCACAGTCCCCTTTTACATACTTACAATAATATGTCAAAAGAGAGGACACTGTTTTAGCATCATTAATTTCGTTAGCTATTATTTTCTCCATTAATTCATCTATTGTGTGAATTTCTAAGGAAATATCTTCATCTTCATCAAACTTCTGATGAGATTTTTCCAAATCAAAGGCAACATATACGTCTATTTTTTCTCCTGAATAAGCAATAGCCGGAACTAATGTCTGTAAAAACTCAACACGAGAAGATTTGTATCCCGTTTCTTCTTCTAATTCTCTTGCTGCACACATATTAGTAGGCTCGTTTTCTCCATCTCTTCCTCCGGCCGGAATTTCCAGAGCAAATCTGTCTATGGCATTTCTCCACTGTCTTACCATAATAATTCGTCCATCATCTAAAACCGGAATAACTGCCGCTGCACCCTTATGTTGTAAAAAATCCCACTTCACATGATGCCCCTTAGGTGTTATTATATCATCTTTACAAAAATCAAGAATTGCTCCTTTATATACAATCTGACGATTAATACGCTTAAACTCCTTCATAAAATCCTCCATTCCGTATTTTTTACTTATGATGTATTGTAGAAATTTGCATAGCAATAAAGCGATTCGATTACATCATTTAACCCCCAAATTCACTTTTGACACTTACATTATTTTATATTTACACATTTATCAAAGCATGCATCTGTAGCTGCAAAAATTGCTTTTCTAAATCCGTTTTTTTCCAATTCTTCAACACCTGCAATTGTAGTTCCTGCTGGTGAGCATACCATATCCTTTAATTCTCCCGGATGTTTTCCGGTTTCTAACATAAGCTTAGCTGAGCCTAACACTGTCTGTGCTACAAATTCATAAGCATCCTTTCTTGGAAGTCCACATTTAACAGCACTATCAGCAAGAGCTTCCATAAACATAAATACATATGCCGGAGAGCTTCCACTGGCACACACTACACTATTAATTAACTTTTCTTCAACTACTTTCATTTTTCCAATAGATTTAAAAATTTTTGTAATATTATCTATTTCGTCTCCTGAAAAGATTTCCTTATTGTAGCATACTCCAGTCATTCCTTCTCCCACCATAGCCGGGGTGTTAGGCATTGACCTTACAATTCTATTAGTTTTAAACATATCCGCCATCTGACTAATTGTAATTCCCGGTGCAAGAGAAATTAAAACATTCTCCTTTGTTATGTCCTGTGCAATTTCCTTTGCAACCTTTTCAAACATTTGTGGTTTTACTGCCAAAATAATATATTTTGCTTTCTTAACTACCTCATTGTTGCTTTCACAATAGTCAACCTCTTCTTTTTTTGAAAACTCAACCATTTTTTCTCTGGAATTTCTATGGAATATAATATTTTCCTTTCCGAAAGTCTCCTTTGCTCCGGAAAGCATTGCACTTCCCATATTTCCCATTCCGATAAATCCTAAAACTGCCATAATACACCTCACAATATTTTTCTAATAAATTTATATCTAATTAAGTATATCATTTTTTCCTGTTTATGGGTAAAAAAAATAAGCCACCATAATTTAATATGATGGCTTAATGTAGATTATTTATTTTGCGTAATCAATGGCTCTTGATTCCCTTACAATATTTACCTTAATCTGACCAGGATATTCTAATTCACTTTCAATCTGCTTTGAAATATTTCTAGCCATAATAACCATATCAGCATCTGAAACCTTTTCAGGGATAACCATAACTCGAACCTCTCTACCTGCCTGAATGGCAAAAGATTTTTCAACTCCTTCGTATGAGTTTGTAATATCTTCTAACTGTTTTAATCTGTTTGTGTATGTCTCAAGTGTCTCACGTCTTGCACCCGGTCTTGCTGCAGAAATAGCATCTGCCGCCTGAACGATACAAGCTATAAGTGTTTCCGGTTCAACATCACCGTGATGTGCTTCCACAGCATTAATGATAACCGCCGATTCCTTGTATTTTCTACATAAATCAACACCTAACTGTATATGTGTTCCTTCCATTTCATGGTCAACTGCCTTACCTATATCATGAAGCAGACCCGCTCTCTTGGCTACTCTTACATCTAAGCCCAATTCAGCTGCAAGTAAGCCTGATAAATGTGCCACTTCAATAGAATGCTTCAGTGCATTCTGACCATAACTGGTTCTAAACTTCATCTTTCCTAAAAGTTTAACCAATTCCGGATGTATACCATGTACTCCCACTTCAAGTGTAGCTGCCTCTCCTTCTTCACGAATCATGGTTTCAACTTCTTTCTTAGCCTTATTAACCATTTCCTCGATTCGCGTAGGCTGGATTCTACCATCTACAACAAGCTTCTCTAAGGCGATTCTTGCCACCTCTCTCCTAATAGGATCAAATCCTGATAAAACAACTGCTTCCGGTGTGTCATCAATAATAAGATCAACACCTGTAAGTGATTCAAGAGTTCTAATATTACGTCCCTCTCTACCAATTATTCTACCTTTCATTTCATCATTAGGAAGTGAAACTACAGAAATCGTAGTCTCAGAAACATGATCTGTAGCACATTTCTGAATAGCATTTACAACAAGCTCTCTAGCTTTCTTATCAGCATCTTCTTTTGCCTGTGCTTCTAATTCCTTAACTAATTTTGCAGTTTCAATTTTAATTTCTTCTTCAACAGTTTTTAATAAATATTCTTTTGCCTGTTCGGAGGTTAATCCAGAGATTCTTTCAAGTTCCTGTACGCGCTGTTCGTTTAACTTATCTACTTTAGCTTTAGTCTCTTTTAACTCTTCTTCATGAGCTTTAAGACTATTTTCTTTCTTCTCAAGTGCATCTGACTTCTTTTCAACAGACTCTTCCTTGTTAAGAACTCGTTTCTCATAACGTTGAACTTCTGCTCTTCGTTCTTTGATTTCTTTGTCAAGTTCATTTTTGGTTCTAAGATTTTCCTCTTTAGCTTCCAAAAGTGCCTCTTTTTTCTTAGCTTCAGCTGTCTTAATGGCTTCATCAATAATTTCACGAGCCTTATCCTCTGCTGAGCCTATCTTCTTTTCAACAGTACTTTTTCTGATTGTAACTGCCACAAAAGCTGAAATCAAAGCAACTACAACTGCAATTCCAACGCATAAGAGTGTCCAAGTAGTATCACTCACAGGAGCACCTCCTTATTTAGTTTTCATTGTACATCACAACATATCCATTTTACTTTATTAACCAAGTTATGTCAAGCAATCTCACCGGTTATGTGACAAAAATGTAACAAAAATGTGCTACCAGACAGTTTGGCTGATAGCACATTTCCTCCTATAATGACATATCCGTATCATGAGAATATTGTCTCACAGCCGATTTTACATCATTATAATTATATCCTTTTCCTACAAGATAACGATATAACTTCTGTAATTCTTTTGGTTCTTCAAGATTATACCTCTTAATTCTTTTTTCCAATATTTTATTAAGAGAATGTTCGTCTGTATAATCGCTTTCTTCAAAGGCCTTATCAATAACATCCTTTTTTATGCCTTTAGTCATAAGATCCTGAACTATCTGTCTTTTACTTTTAGATTCGGACTTATATTCAATATAGAGACCGGCATATCTTAAGTCATCTATCAGATTATATTCTAAAAGATATGAAATGACCGATTGAATAATATCCTCAGGATAATTGCCGGATTTTAACTTATCATATATCTGCTTTTTAGTCTTATACCCGTCATCTAATATATAAAGTGCCCTTTCTCTGGCCCTCTTATATAATATCTCCCAAATCTCATTATATGACTTTTCATCTATGGTGGCATTCTCACTGATTTTGTATCTTCTGACCTCCCCTTTATATAGAATAAAGGAGATGCCATTATCCAATGTAATTTGAATCCGACTACCCTTCGGTATAGTTTTTACTACAGTATACATGTTGTTGCAATATTACTCCGTTTCAGTATTATTATCGGCATCTTTTTCCTCACTGCCGTCTAATGCATAAAAATCACGTACTTTTGTCTCTATTTCTTCCATAATGGTCGGATTTTCAAGAAGGTATTTTTTTGCATTCTCTCTTCCCTGACCAATCTTTTCAGAATTATATGCATACCATGATCCGCTCTTTATTACAACTCCACAGTTAGCTGCCAAATCAAGAATATCACCTTCTCTTGATATTCCCTTTCCAAACATAATGTCAAATTCTGCTTCCTTAAATGGTGGTGCAACCTTATTCTTAACCACTTTAACTCTTGCACGGTTACCTACCATTTCACCACCTGCCTTAAGTGTCTCCACTCTTCTAACATCAAGTCTGACTGATGCATAGAACTTCAACGCACGTCCACCGGTTGTTGTTTCCGGATTTCCAAACATAACACCGATTTTTTCTCTTAACTGGTTAATAAACACAACTGAACATCCTGTTTTATTAACTATTCCCGTAAGCTTTCTAAGTGCCTGTGACATAAGTCTTGCCTGCTGTCCCATATGAGAATCCCCCATATCTCCATCTATCTCAGCCTTAGGTACAAGAGCAGCAACTGAGTCCACTATAATAATATCTACAGCTCCGGATCTAACCATAGTCTCTGTAATCTCTAATGCCTGCTCGCCATAATCCGGCTGAGAAATATATAAATTATCAATATCCACACCTATAGCCTTGGCATATACCGGGTCAAGTGCATGTTCCGCATCAATAAAGCCTGCCACTCCACCTCTCTTCTGTGTTTCAGCAATCATATGTAGCGCAACCGTAGTCTTACCACTGGACTCCGGACCATATATCTCAATAATTCTGCCCCTTGGAATTCCTCCTATACCTAAAGCTAAATCCAAACTTAATGAACCTGTAGGAAGTGATTCAACATTCATCTTATTACCTGAATCACCTAATTTCATAATGGCACCCTTACCATGCTGCTTCTCAATCTGTGATATAGCTGCATCTAATGCCTTTAACTTATCTTCTTTATTCATATTAATCCTCGCTTATTTTAATCGAACTGTTGTTCGTTATTATGATAGTACATTATCCTATCCTTGTCAATATTAATTTGTCATATTATTTTGTTAAATATAATTATATACTTTATTAAAATAATATGCAACATGATTATTTATTTTTTAGAAATCCTACATTATTATACATTCTTTAACTTTAAATATTCATCAATCATTTCGCCTATTCCTGTTTTTTCCAGTTTTATTGCATTCAGGCACATATCATAATTACCTGCATACCCCCACTCTTCTCCTGTATAATATTTGTGATAACTCCTTCTTCTGTTATCTGTCTCATCAACTATTATTCCTGCCTTTCTTTCAGACACATTATGTTTTATTGCAATATTTCTAATGCGCTGTTTTTTTTCACCACATAAAAATATTCTTACAACATCGTCCCTGTCCCTAAAAGCATAATTTGATGCCCTTCCAATGATAACAAAATCACCATTTTTGACAGTTTTCCCAAGAGCCTCTTTCGGCGTGTTTCTTAAGTGCTGTTTCATTTCATCTGCTACAGTATCCATCATTAATTCAAGGGATACTTCATTAAAGAAAAAAGGATATTTTTCGTAAATATGTTCTTTCTTTGCAATTTTTTCCAGTTCTTTTTTGGTGTAACAGGGAATATTGTATTTTTCAGCTAAAAATCTTCCAATATCATCTCCATTACATCCACATTCTCTTGCTATTGTTATTATCATATATCCTCATTCTCCTAATTTTATAATTAATCTTCTATTACATAAAATTTGCATATAATGATGACAGTGCTACCGTAAGTATTCCTGATACCGCTATGGCAAGACTGCTCATTGCCCCTTCAACCTCACCTATTTCCAAGGCTTTCGCAGTTCCTATTGCATGGGATGAGGCACCAAAAGCCAGTCCCCTAGAAATCGGTTCATCAATTTTAAATATTTTGCAAATTAATTCTCCAAAAATATTTCCCAATACACCGGTAATAATTATTACAGCTACAGTTATGGTTACATATCCTCCCAACTCCTCCGATACACCCATTCCTATGGCTGTTGTTATGGATTTTGGAAGTAAAGTTACATATTCTTCATGAGACAAACCACAAATCAAGGCTAATGCCAGAACTGTTGTAAGACTTGTTATTGTACCTGCCACAAGTCCTAACATAACCGCCTTAAAATTTTTAAGGAGTAATCCCCACTGCTCATAAAGAGGTATTGCAAGACACACTGTTGCCGGAGTCAGTAGCCAGCTTAAGTATTTTGCCCCCTCATTGTAAGTGTAATAATCAACTTTTCCTACAACCAGAACCACTATTGATACCACAATTGAAATTAATAGGGGATTAAAAATTCCCAATTTAAACTTCTTTTTTAACAATGTTCCTATTAAATATGCCACCAAACTTAAAGTTACGCCGGCAAACATTGACTCTCTAAAAAAATCATTCATCCCTATCTGTCTCCTTATTTCTGCTTTTTCTTATAATCCACTGGGACATTCTGCCTGTGGCAACCATTACCGTTATAATGGTAACAGCCGTGATTATACATACAGGGACAAGCACCGATGCAAGCTTTCCCCAGCTATTCATTAATCCCACTCCTGCCGGAATGAACATTAACGGCATAATCTCAATAAGGAATTTTCCCGTTTCCCTAACTGCTTCTAATTTAATTAATCCTGTCATTAATCCAATAAATAATATTGCCATACCATATATTCCCGCAGGAATCGGAAGGGGAAGTATATATTTTAAGACTTCTCCTGCAAAGGATATTCCAAGTATAATTAAAAGTTGTCGTATATATTTCATCTTTTCTCCTATATATGATTATTTTGTATGTTCTAAATTATTATATAACCTGATTATTTAATGTCAATGTTACCAATATACTGTATTTTGCACTTGAAATACGTAAAAAATATGCGGCTGTCCGCCACACAAATGTCTTTAAACCGCATATTTTAAAAATTAATTTATTTTACTGTAATTTTGCACTTTATAGTTTTTCTTCCTGACTTCACAGTAATTACTGCTGTTCCTTTTTACCGGACTAAAATCTATGATAAAATTCTTTGCGAAACTGCTGACAGACTTAGGTAAAATAATAGTTTTAAGATTAGAGCGATCTGCAAATGCTCCCTCTGGAATGGTATTTGCCGTGTCCGGTATTTTAAGGTTTTCAAGGCTGCTACAATTATAAAATGCTTATTTTTCAATACGACTTACATCTGAAAAATCAAATTTCTTCAAAGATGTACAATCGCTAAAAGCACCTTCGGGATTTTCTCCATCTTCTACCTGAATACCAGCTGCTTCAAAAGTTTTCCCACCATGGCTTATTGCGTCCATTTCAGTATTTGCATATACGATTGTTCCCTCTTTTAATACTGTACACATAACCATTGCTGCCGACAGTCCGATTGCTAAAATGTGTTTCCATTTCATGTTTCTTTCCTTCTTTGTAACACATATTGCCATTCAACAGACAGTATCCAATATGGTATTTTTATGTTCTACTGAATAGTTAATCGCCCACACCGTTGTAAATTTTATTGCGTCTATATTTAATCGTCAATAGTGAAAATATTTAAAGTATATTATTTAGGTATACTCTCTGAAACACACAAAGCTCCCCACCCTGCCTGTTCGTTAGGCCACCTTGTAAATCCCGGAAGTTTTCTGCTTCCCTTTATAAGATAACTTTTCAATTTCTGCCCGTACAGAAAAGGATCATTTCCCCGAACTATCCCCCATTCCATCATTAAGGCCGCACTGCCACACACAAAAGGGGTTGCCATGGATGTTCCGGTTCTTACGGATACTCCCCCCGTATTTGATGCCGAACTTATATTCACTCCCGGTGCCACAATATCCGGTTTTACCTGATTTGTTTCTCTGGTAAATCCCCGTCCTGAAAAGGATGCCATTACATCATTAGATGAATTATATGCTCCAACACTTATTACCTTTGAAGACGTGGAAGGAACCGTAAGTGTTATATCAGGGTCAGGTCTTAAAAATGAGGTATTTTCGTTTATAATTCCTCCTTCCGGAAGCCACATATCATATCGTCCCGTAACTATATTTTCAGGTGTAAGTCTTATGGTCCATATTCCTGATTTCACATAATTTGAAACCGGTATAAGTTCAAAATATATTTCCTGATACTGGGTATAAGGCTTAGGAGTCCCATAAAACACATAAACATTTGTCTCATCTGTCTCATATTTATGTGCCCTGTTATAAATTTCAGTCACATCTATAATAAAGCCTGAAGGTGCAATTATCTGTACCCTAAATTCATCTGAAAAGTCTTTCCATAACTGAATACTAAATGCCTTTTGAAAACGTGATACCTGAACTTCCACATCTGTAGGCTCAAATACATATCCTCCTGCATGACCGGCACTGTCTCCCTCATTTCCCGCCCCCACGCATATGGATACCCTTCTACCGTCAGCCATGGAATCCAAATAAGTAGAAAGAAGAGATGTGCCATCATGAGAACCATAGCTATTGCCAAAGCTTAAGTTCATCGCCAAAGGCATTTTATAGCTTTCCGCCACCTTTATCATATAATCAACGGCCTCCATTAACTGAGTTGTTCTTGGAAACGACCTCTCCCCTGCTAAAGCCATCTTTACAATTACAAGACTGCTTTTTGTTGCGATTCCCAGATTATCATTTTTATTTTCAGCAAAATTGCCTGCTGCAATTCCTGCCACATGGGTTCCGTGTCCTGAATAATCCACGGAATTTACCGATTCATATGGATTTTCTGATTTTAAAGCCTCGTTAATTTCTTCTGCATTATAAACTCTGTCATTTGTCTGGTCCCACAAATTAAGTATTCTTGTGGTTCCATCCTGATTTCTAAAAGCCTCATGGGTAAAATCAATGCCACTGTCAGCTATTCCCACTATCACTCCTTCTCCAAAAAGACCATTGTTTTCATTATTTGCAAAGGTCTGCTGTACCTCATTTATACAGGATGCCTGTTTTCCCCTAAGCAGTGAAAATATAAGTGCTGTAGGCTTCTCAATGTAGGTAATCTCCTCCACATTAGCCACTTCATCTATCAATTCCTTTTTTACATTTAAAACGGCATAGCCGTTAGAAAGCTCTCTAACATCTACGCCGTTTATTTCCCTTACTTTATCTAAATTTCCTGTATACCTTACAATAAGTTCCCATACATCCTCTTCTGAATCAAAACCTGTCATTAATCCCTGAGATTTCATTAATTCCTCCTGTGGGATTTCCAACGCCAAACTAAGCGAATTATCTGATTTTTCCCCCATATTTCCCTCTTCTAATAAAATAATACATTAACATGCCTGTTCAAACTGACTGTTATACAAATCTGCATAAAATCCGTTTTTGCTCATAAGCTCCTGATGATTTCCACTTTCAATAATATCTCCATCCTTTAATACGAGAATTAAATCCGCATTTTTTATTGTAGACAATCTGTGGGCAATTACAAAGGATGTTCTGTTCTTCATAAGTTCATCCATGGCTTTCTGGATTTTCTGCTCAGTTCTTGTATCAATAGAACTTGTAGCCTCATCTAAAATCAAAATAGGTTTATCAGCTATCATTGCCCTGGCTATTGTAAGTTGCTGTTTCTGTCCCTGAGACAGGTTAATCTGATCATTTAAAATAGTATCATATCCATTTTGAAGTGTTCTTATAAAGTGGTCAAGACCAACTGCCTTACATGCTTCCCTCATTTTTTTCTCTGATTTATTTTCTGAACAATAAATCAGGTTTTCCCTGATACTTCCTTCAAACAACCATGTATCCTGTAATACCATACAGAATTTTGAGTGAACATCCTCTCTTTTAATATCTGCTGTGGATACTCCGTCGATTTTTATTTCACCACTGTTTATTTCATAAAAACGCATTAACAAATTAACCAGTGTAGTTTTTCCTGCACCTGTAGGCCCTACTATGGCTATTTTCTGACCTGCCTTCGCCTTAGCCGAAAAATCATTTATTATTATTTTGTCAGGCTCATACCCAAATCGTACATGAGAAAACTCCACATCACCTTTGGTATTGGTAATTATTGCCTTCTTATTACTTTCATCCTGCATTTCCTCTTCACCTAAAAACTCAAAAACACGGGATGATGCGGCACCTGCCGACTGCAACTGCTGAAATGCCTGGGCTAACTGTGACAATGGCTGGGTAAAATATCTTATATACATCATAAACGAAACAATAACACCAAAAGAAATATTTCCATTCATGGCAAGGGCAGCTCCTACCACGCAAACTGTAACATAACCGAAATTACCAATAAAAGTCATTAAAGGCATCATAAGTCCTGACATTGCCTGTGCCTTAAAGCCACTGTTTCTTAAAGCTTCATTTAATTCATCAAACTGCTTATTTGCCTTATCTTCTCCATTATAGGCTTTTACCACTGTATGACCTGAATATATTTCTTCTATATGACCATTTATTGCTCCAAGATTCATCTGCTGCTTTGTAAAATATTTCTGGGAATGTTTCATAATAACCATCATAAGGACAAGGCCTAATAATGTTGAAAGAACTCCGGCAATGGTCATTACAACATCTGTTTTTATCATCATTATAAGAGAACCTGCAAACAATGTAACAGCAGAAACCATTGTTCCGATACTCATGTTAAGAGATGTAGCAATCATATCTACATCATTCGTAACACGGGATAACACATCTCCAGTGGAATTATGATGATAGTAATTCATGGGAAGCTTATTAATTTTTACTGAAATGTCATTTCTAAGTTTTCTTGACACACACTGTGTAACTGTTGACATTATAAATCCCTGAGTTGCTGAAAGAATGGCACCAACACCATATAAAACAGCCAAAATCATTGCTGTTGACTTAATTTTATCCATATCCATTTTGGCATTAGGCATTATACCTTTTGTAATGGTATCTGTAATTTCCGATATCTTATCAGGGCCAATCAATGTTAAAACCGTTCCTCCACAGGCACATATTATTGCAATTATAATAAACGCCCAATAATTCTTACAGTATTTAAGGAGCTTGCTCCATGTGCCTTTCGTTACCTTTTCCTTTGACATTGCTACAGGCATTCCCGGATGTCTCATTCCTCTTCTATTTGTTGTTCTACCTTCCATTACGCCAATTCCTCCTTTGATAACTGAGAGTATGCGATTTGTCTGTATTCCTCACAGGATTCCATTAACTCACTATGAGTTCCTTTTCCTGCGATTTTTCCGCCATCTAACACAATAATTAAATCTGCATCCCTTATGGTTCCTATTCTCTGGGCTACAATTATTTTCGTAGTGTCGCTACACTGTTTTTTCAAAGCCGTACGCAGCTTTCTGTCAGTTTTATAATCAAGAGCTGAAAATGAGTCATCAAAAATAAGTATTTCTGCCTTCTTTGCTATAGCTCTTGCTATTGATAAACGCTGTTTTTGTCCACCTGAGAAATTATCTCCTCCCTGTGCCACATAACCATGGTATTTATCCTTGAGATTTTCCACAAAATCATCTGCGCATGCAATTTTTACGGCTTCCTTTACCTCATCAGGCGTAGCATCTTTCTTCCCATTATCACCATATGCAACATTTGATTCTACGTCCCCGGAAAATAAAATTGCCTTTTGGGAAACATATCCTATTTTATTTCTAAGTTCATTTTGTTTGTAATCTTTAACGTTTATTCCGTCAACTAACACTTCTCCGTCTGTTACATCATAAAACCTTGGAATAAGATTAATTACCGTACTTTTTCCACATCCTGTAGCTCCAATAAAAGCTATTGTTTCACCTTTATTTGCCTTAAAACTGATATTTTCCACAACATTTGCCGCAGCATCAGGATATGCAAAAGATACATTTTTAAACTCAACAGTGCCTTTTTCCTTAGTATCTCCATCTAAGCTACCGTCTTTTATGGTTATATCAGTATCTAAAACTTCTGTGATACGATTTGCAGCTACTGATGCCCTAGGCCAAATCATAAAAATCATAACCAGCATGATAAACGCCATAATAACCTGCATTGCATAGGAAGAAAATACAACCATATCTGAAAATAATGTAAGTTTCTTATTCATTGCCGCATTATTAATTAATATTGCCCCTATCCAATATATTGCAAGGGTAAGACCATTCATTACCCCCTGTATTCCCGGCATAAGAAATGCCATGGTTCTGTTTGCAAACATATTAGCAGATGTAAGTTCATTGTTAGCCTTTTCAAACTTTTCTTCCTGATACTCTTCTGCATTATATGCTCTTATTACATTTAATCCTGTAAGATTTTCCCTTGTAACCCTGTTTAAGTTATCAGTTAATACCTGCATCTTTTTAAATTTCGGAGATGCAAGAACAATACATGTAATAACAATTAATAATAAAATTACCAGTGCAACTCCTGTAGATGCCGTCCACTGCCAGCTTTTATTATAAATTTTAAGTATTGCCCATACAGCCATAATAGGTGCCTTGGCAATTGCCTGAAGTCCCATTACAATTAAAATCTGAATTTGTGATACATCGTTAGTAGTTCTTGTTATAAGGCTGGCTGTGGAAAACTTTCCAATTTCCTCCATGGAGAAATCCTGTACCTTATGAAACAACTTTTCTCTGATGGTTGCAGCAAAATCAATACCTGACTTAGCCGCTAATACTGCCACTGAAATACCTGAAACCAAACTTCCAAAAGCACACGCAAGCATTTTCCCTCCTGCAATTAAAATGTCCTGCATACTGCTGTCAGGGGTTTCAACTAACACTGTAATTTCAGACATGTAATCCGGAAGTTTCAAATCAAGCCATACCTGGGCTACAATGAAAACTAAAGCCATTAAAATAAAACATCTGTCTTTTTTCTCTAAATTCTTAAAAAGTTTAAACATCTATTAGTCTCCTCTACATACTATTAACTATCTGCGTTTTCACACAGCTTTATTATTACATTTACAAATGTATTAAGCTCCTCCTTTGAAATGCCTTTTGTATATTTTTTAGCTGCATGTTCCATATCTACGGCTGCAATACTGCAAAGCTTTATTCCTTCTGCGGTAATACGAACCTTTTTTATTCTCTTATCAAGGGAATCACCAAAACACTCAACAAATTTTTTCTGTTCCAATCTCTTTACAATACCTGCTGTGGTAGATTGTGCCAAATGCAATAATTTTTCAAATTCTTTCAGGGTGCATTCTCCCCCTCCATCTTTATTTAACCTCATTAATGCTCCAAGCTGCATCATTGTTAAATCATATTTTTTTAATAAATTATTGGCGTTTTTTTCAATGTTATCATGCAACTGCTTTATCATATAAAAGCAATCTTTCCTCTTATCTGTTATCTTATTCATAATATCCTCCGAAGTAGTGAATATACTAACACTTTAATCGCATACTGTCAATAGTGTGCGATTGAAATAATTGTAAAAAATTTGTGCCTTATTTTTAAACTAATCATTATAATTAACATTATATGCCACATATTCATGGGAAAAATGATATCCTAATTTTTCTGCCATTTTTACTGACCACATTATTCTTGCGTCCCAGCTTGGATACCATCCTTTTTTGATACATTCAAGAATTAATTTAGCACCACATATGCTTGCAAGACCTTTGTGTCTGTAATCTTTTCTTGTAGCAATTTCCACTTCAATTCCATCCTTAAATCTGGAATAAGAGGATGCAGCGGAAATTAATTCTCCATCCTTTAATATTGCAACACCCATTCCCTTTTCACTGTACATTTCATATGTATCATATTGTGCTACAAAGTCCCTGCTCCACTGCTCCTTAAAACAGGCATTGTATAGTTTTTCATCAATTGTTTTTATTTCATATTCCTTTGATAAACCTTCTGCAATGCTTTTTAAATGCTCTACATTAAAAACACCTTTTTCCTTTTTCATTGCATATCTGGTTGTTTTTTCTGCCTTGTTTCCAAAGCACTTTTCAATTAAGGTGCCCCATTCTGTATCTTCCGGCACCATAATAATGGAATTTTTAAATTTATCCGGTTTAAACATTACTAATTCTTCATTTAATTTTCCTGCAAAATAGCAGAAATCCCCTAAAATAGCCATGGCAGACGTAGGATTATTTAAATTATCCACATATATATCTCCCATAACTTTTTCAAGGCATCCCCATATTACTCCTTCATCCCATTTTTCAAACAGATAGTTTACAGTTTTTGTATCCTCTAATTTATATATCATATTTTACATTCCTTTTTACTTACATAAACGTATGCCGCTAATACCGCAACTCCCGTTATAATCCATGAAACAGGATATACAATAAGCAAAACATCATATGAATGATATTTTACAAAAACAGTGTATATCCATACTAATCTCAATACACAGGTTCCAAATACCGTAAGGGCTGCCGGTGTCATGGAGTGTCCCATTCCTCTAAGGGCTGCACCACCTATTTCATAGGAGCTTACTAAAAGATAAAAGAACAGTAGCAATCTCATTCTTGTTACTGCATAGCCTGCCACTGCCGCTTTTGAAGTGAATATTGAAGCAAAAAAGAAACCGTTTAATGCCACAATTATTCCCAAAGCCTGTGAAATCACTACGCTGTATATCATACATATACGGAATACTTTTTTAACTCTGTCATAATTTCCTGCACCAAAGTTAGTGCTAACAAAGGTTACCGCTGTCTGACTGAAAGCACTAACTATAAAATATATAATAAATTCATAATTAAGTGCCACCGCAGAACCTGCCACCACATCAGAACCAAATCCGTTAAGAGCCGCCTGAATAAATACATTGGCAAAAGAAAATACCATTCCCTGTATTCCTGCCGGCACACCTATTTTTAATATTTTACTTAAATCCTGCTTTGAAATGCCTAATTTCTTAACAGAAAGTTTAACAGGTTCATTTTCATGAATAAGTATATATGTAATCATTAATGAACTTACAATATTAGAAATAACTGTTGCAATTGCAACACCTGTTACTCCAAGATGAAAAACAATAACAAGAAAAAGATTAAGGGCTGCATTTAAAACACCTGCCACTGTAAGGCAATACAGGGGGCGTTTTGTATCTCCGATACTTCTTAATATAGCTGCGCCAAAATTATATAGCATAATAAAAGGCATACCAAGAAAGTATATTTTCATGTAATCTACTGCCAGATTCAAAGTGTCTGCGGGAGTGTCCATTAAAACAAGAACCGGTCGTGCCACAATAATTCCTATCACAAGTAAAAAAATGCCACTTACCAAAGCTATAACAATTGATGTATGTACGGCACTTTTAACTTTATCATCCTTTTTACTGCCTAAATAATTGGAAATGACAACATTTGCTCCTACTGAAATACCTACAAACAAATTAATCATTAGATTAATAAGGGCACCTGTACATCCTACTGCTGCCTGGTCCTGACTGGTGGCAAATTTTCCCACTACTGCCACATCCACAGAATTAAATAACTGCTGCAAAACACTACTTACAGCCAGTGGAATGGCAAACATCAAAATATTTTTCCATAAACCACCATTTACTATGTCTATACTACGGGTCGTTTCTGATTTACTTCTATTCATTTCTCTGCCTTCTTCTCTAATATAATATTTTACTATTCTGATAATCTCAAACTTAACTGATACTGGAAAGAATCTAAACTGTTATTTTTCAGTGACAATGCTTCTTCTAAATCATAATCTACCAGCAAATCATTTTTAATAGCTACTACACGGTTTTTTCTGCTTTCTTTTAAAATCTCAACAGCGTAAGCTCCCATAAGTGAACCATACATTCTGTCCTTTGCCGATGGCTGTCCACCTCTTTGAATATATCCTAAAACAGACACCCTTGATTCTATGCCGGTTTTCTCCTGAATAAGCTTTGCCAATTCTTCTGCATCTGTTACGCCTTCCGCAACTACAACTAAATAACAGTCCCGTCCGTCAGTATGATGCTTCTTTATGGCATCAGTAACACTGTCAAAATCTCCCTGCCATTTTTCCGGTAACAATATGGCATCTGCTGATGCCGCCATCCCTGACCACAATGCAATATATCCTTTTTTTCTTCCCATAACCTCCACAACACTACATCGTCCGTGAGATATTGAAGAATCTCTGATTTTGTCAATTGCCTCTGTGGCAGTATTTACGGCAGTATCAAATCCTAAGGTATACTCACTGCACCCCATGTCTCTGTCAATTGTTCCCGGAATACATATAACATTTATACCTTCTTCCTTAAAATCAATTGCACCACGAAGAGTACCGTCGCCTCCAATTGCCACTAATGTATCAATGCCGTTTTCCCTTAGATTTAACGCCGCCTTTTCTCTATATTCCTTTTTTAAAAATCTGTCACTTCTACTGGTAAAAAGTATAGTGCCTCCTCTGTTGTTTATGTTTCTTACATCATCCATACTAAGAGGAGCAGTTTCAAAATCTATTAATCCGTCGTAACCACGAAGTATACCAACTACTTCAATGCCTAAATTACAGGCACTAAAAACTACCGCACGAATGGCTGAATTCATTCCCGGGGCATCTCCACCGCTGGTTAAAACGGCAATTTTTCTTATATTTTCCATGAATTATCCTTTATCTTAAAAATCCATTAACAATCTGTTCTTCCGCTTCCTGTTCAGTAAGACCTAATGTCTGAAGCTTAATTAACTGCTCTCCGGCAATTTTTCCTATTGCTGCCTCGTGAATAAGGGAAGCCTCTAAATCATTTGCAGTAATTTCCGGAATAGCACTTATTTTTGCATTGTCCATAATAATGGCGTCGCACTCTGAATGTCCATTGCACTTGGCATTTCCGTTAATTACCGAGAAAAATGTCTGTCTTGAATCGTCTCTTGCCACTGAACGGGAAATAACGTTTGCACTGGAGCCGTCTCCATTCATGTCCACATTAAAACGGGTTGTTGCATGCTGTTTTCCGTGGGTCATAATACGCTCGGTAATTACTATTTTTGCATCTTTGTCAAGTTTTGCCGATGTTACCCTTTCTGTTGAATCAATGCCTTTTATCTGCACCGTTTCCATTTCCATAAATCCACCTTCTTCTATATTAACTATAGTTGTAGGATTCATTACGTTTTCGCCGTTTCCGTCTCCCTTACCATAATGCTTTTCCACATATTTTACCCTGGCATTTTTCCCAATGTAAAATGTATGAATGCCATCATGCTTAGACAGTTTATCCCCACTGTTGTGAATTCCACATCCTGCCACAATAAGAACATCGGCACCTTCACCTATGTGGAAATCGTTATATACGCATTCCTCTAAACCGGTTTTGCTGATAACTACAGGAATATGAACACTTTCATTTTTGGTTCCCGGCTTCACATATATATCTATGCCATCCTTGTCTTCCTTAGTTACTATATTTATGTTTTCAGTAGTATTTCTACTGTCCTTTTTGCTGTTTGCCCTTATATTATAAGCACCCTGTGGTATTTCATGAAGTCCCGTCAGCTGCTCAAATAATTCCATCTGTATCTTATCCATATTACCACTCCTTACGCCTGTAATTTTTCACAGACATTGTTATTATTTCCTAAAACAAGAGGCATGATTTCCTCTTTATCTCCATGTGCCCTTATCTTTCCATCCACTAGAAGAATTATTTCATCTGCAATATCTAATATTCTCTCCTGATGGGATATTATAAGAATAGAGTTAGTGTTCTTATGCTGCATCTTTTCAAATACTTTAATAAGGCTGTTAAAGCTCCATAAGTCAATTCCTGCCTCCGGCTCATCAAAAACAGATAATTCCGTTCCTCTTGCAATAATTGTGGCAATTTCTATTCTTTTTAATTCACCACCGGAAAGACTTGCATCTACCTCTCTGTTTATATAATCCCTTGCACAAAGACCTACCTCTGACAGATACTCACAGGCTTCGCTTATGGACAACTGCTTTCCTGAAGCCATTCTAAGAAGGTCAATTACCTTTATTCCCTTAAATCTTACAGGCTGCTGAAAAGCAAAGCTTATTCCTAATTTTGCCCTGTCTGAAATGGACATATCTGTTATATCCGTTCCATTGTATATGATTTTACCTGATGTAGGCTTAATTATTCCTACAATAAGCTTAGCCAGTGTGGATTTACCACTTCCGTTAGGACCTGTTATGGCAACAAACTTACTTTCATCAATTTTAAGGCTGATCCCATTAATTATATCTTTTTGTTTTCCATCATCTTCTTTAACACTAAATTTAATATCTCTAAGTTCAAGCATATTGTAAAACTCCTTTTCCGCCTGTACTACTTACTTTTGCCAACGCACCTTCTATTATTGAAAACTGTGGTCCCTTATGACCAATATCTGCATCAAAAATAACCGGCACATCTAAATCTCCAAGTATGGACATTATAGCTTCCTTATATGGCTGTTCAATCCACGAATTATACATTAAAGGTCTTCCAAAAACAAAGCCCTTTGCATGTTTAAAATAACCTCTTTCCTTCATCTGCCACAAATGGGTTACTAAAACAACATCCTCCATATTAAAGCTTTCCAACGCCCATATTATACCATCTTTTTTATATTTTTCCACAAATTGTTGTGTTCCGTCATATTTAGTACCAATAAGGAAAGCTATAACATCAAGGCACCCTCCTAAAAGCCGCCCTGATATTTCTATTTTTTCCTCGCCACGGCCGTTTACCCAGCTTACTTTTTCATCATTATAATATCCCTCATAACCTGTAACATATTCATGGCGTTGGGATTCGTAATAGTCAAAAGATTTTTGAACCTTAACTTTTCCTTCTAATACTCCCAAAGCATTCTCCACCGGCTTTTGCCACGGATTCATTCCGAAATCGCCTATATGGCATCCATACACTGCTGCCACATCACAGGTTGTTACAATGGGATATACCAGTCCCGTATTATCTGAAAATCCCTGAAACCACTTTGGATTATTCTTAAACTGCTCAAAATCCACATAATCAAGCATTTCCATAAGATAATCTCCACCAGCTGCGGAAAAAACAGCTCTAACATTTTTATCTGACACTAATTCATTAAACTGTTTTCCCCTTTCCATTCCCGTAGAGCTGCAACCTCTGCTATCTGACTTATATACATTATCTGTTAATTTAACATTGTATCCTTTACTTTTTAATTGTTCTGTTGCATTTGCAACTCTTTTTTGTTTTAACTCATTAATTATTCCTCCGGAAGTAGCTGTAACACCTATAGTATCTCCCGGTTTTATAAACTCTGGAAAAATCATTGTCATTCTCCTTTATCTTCTTTTTTAATCTCTGCTTCCTTACCTAATGTCACAGAATAAATTATCATTTCCTTAACATTTATTTGAGAAATTCTCTCTATGGCAAGCTTATAACATTCTAACTGCACATGATAACGTTTATCAAGTTCCTCCATGGTTTTAACCTTATCTGTTTTGTAATCAGCAATAACAAACTCACCATCTTCTTCAAAGCATACATCAATTATACCCTGAATTATCATTGTTTCATCTGAATTTGACCTGCCATTTATTTCATTAGCCTTAACTCCTAACAGAAACTTCCGCTCCCTGTAAAGCTTACCTTTCTTATATGCCTTTTTCATTCTATTAAACAAATCAGTTTTTGTAAATGAAATTATATCTTTATAGTAAATACACCCTGCCTGTTCTTTAGTCATAAGCCCTTTATCCACAAAGGATTCTATCATTTCCTTAACGGTATCTATGGTATATTCCTCCATGTCAAAATCAAGAAGTTCAAATACCCTGTGATATGCGGTTCCCCGTTCTGCACCGTATAATGTTTCATTGCCCGATATATCTTCTCTGGCAAAATCCGGTATTATTTCCGGCACTTCAGTTTCCTTATGAAACTCCTGATTTCCATCAATTTCCTCTACATAAGCCATACTTTGCTTCTTTATTTCCGTTACACTTGCCTTTGAATGTAAAGTAACATCATCTAAATATTGGTATGTAAAGTCAAATTTTTTCTTAACATCATCTCCATTATCAGCTTTTAGATTAAAAATCCTATCAAACTTTTTGCTGTCAATTTCATCCTTAATAAGAGCCTTTCCTTCCTGATATAACATATCTTCCGCTTCCACCGTATTTATTACAATGTCTGCCTCTGCATTATACATTTCATCCCTGGCCTTTGTTCCATTAAACTCTCTTTCCGCTATGGTGTCAAAAGCCTTGTTTTTAGCCACGGTTTTACCAATCCACGTAAACATATTTGGTGCATTAACAATGTTTGAGTATGACATTTCATCCTTTACGTTATACATACTTTCCTTTAAATCAGAAATAGTCTTTGTAAGTTTCTTTGTGACACCGGTAATAATCAGCTTTTCCTTTGCTCTTGTAAGGGCAACATAAAGGATTCTAAGCCTCTCCGCCATATCCTCCTGTTTGTTCTTTCTCCTTATAAGTCTTTTTACAATAGTTGGTGACTTTACTTTCAAATTTTCATCTATCATGTCAACGCCAATATTTCCATTGTCATCTACCACGATTTTGTCTGTGTCATTTCTGCCGCCACCGTTGGTGTCACACAAAAACACCACCGGAAATTGAAGTCCCTTACTTTTATGTATGGACATTATTTTTACCGTATTATCATTTTCCTGACTAATTCCTGCCTCACCGTCGTCGCTGTCTAAATACTGTAATTTTTCTATATATCTGATAAAATTAAATACACCTTTGTAACTAATATTTTCATATGCCACGGCTTTTTCTTTTAAAGCCTCAATATTTAGATGCCTTCTTTTTCCTCCCGGCATGGATGAAATATAATAATCATAGCCTGTTTCATTTACCAGCTGTTCTATAAGCTCATACACTTTTATATATACACTACGTTTTCTGTAATCATCAAGGAAATCCAAAAACCCCTTAACCTTTACTTTAATTTCTGCATCAGAACCCGTTTCCTTATACAGTAAAAGGTTGTCATACAGATATTCACAGATGTTTTCAGCCTTAATTACTGCCAGCTCATTTTCCGTAAATGAAAACATGGGACTTATTAAAATTGTTGCTAAAGGAATATCCTGATATGGATTGTCAATAACTGACAATGCACTAACTACTGTCCTAACCTCTATAGTCCGGTAATATCCTGTTTTAGAATCTGCCACTGCCGGTATTCCATTATCCTCTAATGCCTGAAGGTAAATATCGCTTACCCCCTTAAGACTTCTTAAAAGTATGGTAATATCGCTATATTTTACCCTTCTTTTATTTTGCCCCTCTTCTGTTATTTTAAGACCATTTTCCGGGTCTGTTATTTCGAGTATTTTTTTTGCCACAAAATCTGCTTCATCTTCCCTTCCCTCTCCTTCTACCATAAAAATTTCAGTAGAATTATCCTGCTTATTAATGGAGTCATCGTATTTTGCACCACATGTAAGTCCGTTTCCGTTTTTGTAATTTATCCCTCCTACTTTTTCCGTCATAATATAATTAAATATATAATTAACACTGTTTATAACTTCCCTTCTGCTTCGGAAGTTTTTATCTAAAATTATTTTACAGCAGTCTTTAGTTAAATCCTGAGAATATGTGTCATACTTATGCAAAAAAAGTCCCGGTTCCGCCTGTCTGAATCTGTAAATACTTTGTTTTACGTCACCAACCATGAAAATATTATTTACTCCCTGACCTTTTGAAACGCTGTTTAAAATATCCTCCTGAACGTAATTGCTGTCCTGATATTCATCAATCATAATTTCCTTGTAATTTTCTGCCATTTGTCTTGCCACATCTGTAGGATATACATTTCCCTTTTCATCTTCAGAAAGTAATATCTTTAAAGCAAAATGCGCCTGGTCATTAAAGTCCATTATTCCCTTTTCCCCTTTTTTATCTGCAAAACGTTTCATAAAATCAAGGGTTAATTTAATTATCATAGAGACACTGTCATGACTTTTTATAATATCAGCTGCCATTTCTTCAACAGTATGTTCAAACAATTCCGATTCTAATTTACCAAGCCTGTCCATGGCCTTTTTCTTTATATCCTGAACCTGCTTTTTCTTTGCCTCATCACATCCCTTTGCACCTCTTAAGGTGACACTTTTAACACCTCTAAACGCCAGACGCATTTTATTGTAATTATTCTGCTTTTGTATTTCAGAAATGCTTTCCATAAGCTGGGTCAATCCATCCACGCATCCCGGTCCGTCTGTTTCCATGGAAATTTTAAGTGCCGTATTTAAATCTTCTAAAATGCCATCTAACTCTAATTTGGCAAAATTAACTATTTCTCCTAAAAGCTCTGAATTTTCAAATTCTTCTAAAGTTTTAATATTATATATATTTCCGCTGTTTTTTACCCATTTTTCCGGGTCACTGTGACCGCAGGCATTTTTGTATAACTGTTCAATTAATTCTTCAATATTATCTTTAAGCCTTCCTGCCGAATACTGTTTTGCCAGACTCATAAACTTTTCATCTGCCTCTAAATAATAGTCTTCAAGCATTTCTCCTATAACATCCGCCTTAATCATTTTTATTTCAGTTTCATCGGCAATTCTGAAATTAGGATCTAAATCTATTTTGTCAAAGTTTTCCCTTACAATCTTTGCACAAAAACTGTCTATGGTAGATATATCCGCATTATGAATAAGTGAAAGCTGTTTAATAATATTTTCATTGTCAGGATTTTTTTCTATCGCTTCTTCAAGGGCAGCCCTTACACGTTCCTTCATTTCAGAAGCCGCCGCCCTGGTAAAAGTAACCACAAGAAGCTCGTCGATGTTTACATCACTTTCTTCATCAGTAATCATATTAATAATTCTCTCAACTAAAACTGCGGTTTTTCCGGAGCCTGCTGCTGCTGATACTAAAATATTTCTGTTTCTTGTATTAATTACATCTAACTGTTTATCTGTCCACTTCATATTTACTCTCCTTTATTTTCCTCAGTGTTTAGACGGCTAATAACCTGTTTTAAGTCTAATTTTTCTAATTGTCTGTATCTGTCTCCAACCTTTAGGTCAAAACCGCACACGCCACCATATGGACAGTAAGTGCAGGCGTTTTCCGTAGGATTAATCTGAATATTGCCATCAATAATATCCTTTCGCATATTTTCAGCCATATCATAAACATGATTTATGAATTTCATATAATTATTGCTTTCAATCACTGTACTTCTGCTGCTTAATCCTGTTTTTGTGGTTCCTACTTTAATTATTTTAGAATTACCTGTTGCCTGTGACAATTCCTTATCAATTGCTTCTATTACATTAAAATCAGAATTTACAAGTCCACTCATTCTATAGCATTTATACTGCTCATCCTGAACTTTTTCTTCCATTAATTCTTCATCAGATACTGTTTCCTTTGTGCCTTTTTTTCTGTATTCTTCCCTTACTTTTCTTATATCCGGGCGGTCAATATATGGATTTTGAATATGGAAATAAAGTCCTGCTCCCGGAAGGACAGTTTTATCGGGATTTTTCTTTTTTTCAAATTCCATGGCATCCTTTAAATAAACCATAAGCTGCATCTGCATTCCAAAAAAGGTATCTGTAACATTAAATTCCGTTGTTCCTGATTTATAATCTATAACCTTTACAAAAATTTCATTATTTTTTTCATAGGTATCTACCCTGTCAATTCTTCCATGAGTGATTCTAAGCTCATATTCTGACGGCACAAAATCTCCGGAATCAATATGTCTAATCAACACATCAATTGTTTTTTCTGCTGTTTCCCTAACCTGATTTTTAATAAAAATGTTACGTGCAGAACTGTCTAATGCGTCATTTTCATAATTTTCCATTGTATCCACAACGCAATTATTAAGGATGGCATTATAGGTTTCCTTTTCTAAATTTTCCCAATGCAATCCTTCTTTTTGCACATTAACAAAAAACTTATTTATTACCTCATGATATAAATTTCCAATGTCATAAGCAGCTATCTCATATTCTCTTCTTTCTCCTAACTTAAGACCATTTCTTAAAAACTGGGAATAGGCGCAGGCTGCATATTTTTCTAATCTGGTTATACCTATGTTTTCCTTATCTTCGTATAGCTTTCTGGCATTTTCCCTGCTGAGATAAGGCTGTCTTCCCTTATAAAATGTTCCTTTTTTAATTAATTTAAGACACTTCTTAGCATCTGCATCATCAGATAATACGGAACAAAGAACTTCAAAAAGCCTGTCTTCCTTTCCTGATTTGTATTCTCCTGCATTGGCTGCAATATAATCTAATGCCTCTCTTTTAGTTGTTATTTCTTCAAGACTATTTGCATATTTTTCTTCATCCTTAATTTTTAAGTCTGAAAACATTTTTTGCAAATCGCTTATTAAATATGATTTTCTAAGAGTCTTTCCTGCATTGTCAGTCTTACTAAGGGTAAGAATGACTTTTTCCGTAGGCTTTGCTAAAAGTGAATATAAATAAACCTTCTGCTTAAATATATTTTCTCTGGCTGTAGGGGCTAAAACAAAGCCTTCCTTTTCATCTGCTTTAAGGAAATCCCTGTCTGAATCTGTAATTATTCCACCATTGGTTGCCATTTTAGGAATAATTCCGTCATTAACTCCTAAAAAGAAAATAATCTTCTTTGTATCCTTAAGTCTTGTTCTTTCAATATCTCCCACCATAAGGGTATCTAATCCGGGAGGTATTATTCCTACTTTAGCCTCTAAAAATCCCGCCTTTAATATTTCCACATATTCCTTTGGAGAAACTGTTTCTTCCCCCATTAAATTAACAATTCTTTCAAGCATTAAAATAATAACCCCATATATCTGCTGATATTCTTTTGATAGTTCAGGTTTATTATCTTTTTCAAACATATCTACGTAATCATTTATTCTTTTTTCCATGTTAGTGGAAAGAATAAAATTATAAAGTGCTAAGGTGAAATCTTTTATTGTAGCTTTTTTGTCCTTAAGAGTGGTTCTTAAAGCTAAAATATCATTATATATTTTCTCCCTTACATTATTAACCGTAACAAGTCTCTCTTCAAATCCCTTATAACATTTTTCCCATTTAGCAGAATAACTTTTAAAACCGCGACGACCAAATCTTCTAATATAATTTTCAAAAACATCAATGTCATTTCTGTTTATTTCCAGCAAATTAAGTCTTAACATTCTCATAACAGCATCATAAGAAAAGTCCATTGCTATTACGTCAAGCACTGCTATAATCCCGTCCACAAAAGGATTAGATGAAATATCTCTTTTGTGGTCAATAAACGCCGGAATATCATATTTTTTCAGTTCTTCTTCTAAATAAATATAGTAGTTTGCCATATCTCCGGTAATTATGGCAATATCGTTGTATCTGTAGTTTTTATTTACAATTAAATCTGAAATTTTTGCCACCACAAAAGCTACTTCACTGCGGGGATTTGGCAGGGAGTAGATTTCAATGGCATCATTATAATTTTCAGTTTTTTCCAATTTCTTATTTCTGAAAATGTTTTCTTCAATATGGCATAATGCTTTATTATTTTTTATTCTATAAGGAACCTTACCTTCTCCGGCAATTAATGTTTCATTTATGTTTACATTATTTCTTTTAGCTAAAGTTTTAAGTTTTGCTATGGTTTCCTTGCTTAAGGAAAACAACTCATATTTATTAAATGTGGTAAAATCTTTCTCATTTTCAGGCAAAGTAATACTTACCATAACGCCTTTTGAATACTTCATTAACAATTCCAATACTTTATACTGAATTGGCGTAAATCCTGTAAAACTGTCAAAATAAAAATAGGTATTTTTTATAATTTCAGATTGTCCCACATATTTGCAAAATATCTCCAGCACATCCTCTGTTGTTATCATTTTATCCTGTATGTACTCATCAAAGGCTTTTCTAATCACTAAAATATCCTTTAGCTTATGATAAAGAGCCGGTCTTCTTCCACACAAATCAAGCATATTATCCATATCTGTATCTGATATGTAATATTGCTTAAGCTCTGACAAAACCGACTTTACCTTTTCCACAAATCCCGGCATTGCTGTTTTATTTTTGTATATAATAAGCTCCTTTTTACACTGTTCCAGCACTTTTCTTATAACAAGGGATTTCCCCAAATCATCCATTACCTTGTAATTAATTATACCCTGCTCTTCAAATATTAAATATGCCAGACGGTTAAGACTGGTAACTTCTATGTTAAAACTACCTCCTAGTCCATATTCCTCGTTAATCATTGTAAGTATCTGCTTTTGGGTTTCCATGGAAAATTGCTCCGGAACCACTGCAAGGATATTTTTATCCGGATTATTCATGGATGTATCTATTAAATTCTTATATAACAAAGTAGACTTTCCTGAGCCTGCCCTTCCTATAATAAACTGTAATGACATATTTTCCTCCCCAATATCATTTCAAAATCTATAACTTATAACTTTTGAAACACCTGATGTGTTTCTTTCTATGACTTTTGAAACGGTATAGGATTACCGTTTCAAAAATTTGCTTCGCAAATCACGCCCCTTCGGGGCTGGTCAACTACGATTTTGAAACACCTGATGTGTTTCAAAATCTATATTTAAGTATAGTATATAGGATGTGTCAATTTCAACACATACTTTTGTCATACTTTGCCCCTGACATTAATAAATTAGAATATAATCAAATTTAAAGTGAGGAGTCAGTATGGGAAAAAGTCCAAAATTCATGGTATTTCATTTAAAGGAGCTTATATACACCGTAGTATTTGTACTCCTTGGTATTGTTCTTGTGATTTCATTAATTTTTATGTTTTGTAATAGAAACAGTGATGAAAAAAAGGAAAAAAGTTCCTCAGGGCAATATGAGGCCGGAGTATATACCTCCTGTGTCACACTGAACGGAAATCCAATGGAGGTAACTGTCACTCTTGATAGCAATCACATTAATTCTATTACGGTGGACAACATAAGCGATGCGATAACGACTATGTATCCTTTAGTAGAACCAGCTTTTGAAGATATTTCAAAGCAAATTGTGGATACCCAGTCAGTAGACAATATTAAGTTTTCGGAAGAAAGCCAATATACATATTCTTTACTATACAACGCCATTGTAGACACTATTAACAAAGGTAAAAAATAACAATAGCCTTAAGTATAAAAAGACGGGAACTCCCGTCTTTTTACCTTTGCTTTTTTATTTAATTTCATCCAGCCATTCTTTAACACTGGCATCACTAGGCATTCTTAAATCTCCCCTAGGTGATACGGCAACTGTACCTACCTTTGGTCCATCCGGCAGACAGCTTCTCTTAAACTGCTGTGAGAAAAATCTCCTGTAAAAGGTCTTAAGCCATTTTTTTATAGTCTCTGTATCATATTCCCCATCAAAGGCAAGTTCTGCAAGAAACTGTATTTTTTTCGGAGTATATCCAAATCTTAACATATAGTAAAGGAAGAAATCATGAAGCTCATAAGGACCTACAAGCTCTTCTGTTTTCTGGGCTATCACTCCGTCCTTTGGTGGTAAAAGTTCAGGGCTCACCGGTGTATCTAAAATATCATACAAAATGTTGCTGATTTTTCCTTCATTTACATCTGCATAATATTTAACTAAATGCCTTACAAGAGTTTTTGGAACTCCTGCATTTACCCCATACATGGACATATGATCTCCATTATAAGTTGCCCATCCTAATGCCAGCTCCGACATATCTCCTGTTCCAATTACCATTCCATTGTATTTGTTTGCCAAATCCATCAAAAGATACGTTCTTTGTCTTGCCTGGGCATTTTCATAAGTAACATCGTGATTTTCAATATTATGTTCTATTTGGGCAAGATGCAATGTAACTGCTTCTGATATGTTAATTTCCTTAAAGTCACATCCTAATTTCTTAATTAGCTCCACCGCATTTAAGTATGTTCTGTCTGTGGTTCCAAAGCCCGGCATTGTCACTGCATGTATTCCTTTTCTGTCAAGTCCCAATGCATCAAAAGCCTTTACTGTAACAAGAAGTGCCAATGTGGAATCAAGACCACCTGAAATTCCTATTACTGCATTTGAGCATCCTGTATGTTCAAGACGTCTTCTAAGTCCCCAGGTCTGAATTTCCAATATTTCCTCGCATCTTGCATTTCTCTTATTTGTATCTGACGGTACAAAAGGTGCCTTGTCAATATATCTGTCAACTTTCACTTCTTTATTTTTAAGTTTAACAGATACATTCATATAATCCTCATTATCCGGGTTTACATAGAATGTTGTCATTCTTTGTCTTTCTGTGGCAATCTTATCTAAATCTATATCTCCATAGGTTATATTACTGCTTTCAAAACGCTTTGACTGGGCTACCATGGTTCCGTTTTCCGCTATGATGTTATGCCCTGCAAATACTAAATCGGTAGATGATTCACCATCTCCTGCATCTGAATAAATATATGCACAAATGTTTTTTGCCGACTGCATTTCCACTAACTTTCTTCTATAATCAGCCTTTCCGGTAATTTCATCACTGGCAGAAAGGTTTAATATAACATTAGCTCCTGCTAAAGCATGGTTTGTACTTGGTGGATTTGGTACCCACAAATCTTCACATATTTCAATGGCAAAGGTGAAATTCTCTATATTGCCACAATCAAAAATCAAATTTGTTCCAAATGGGATTTCTCCCCTTGTTTCACCTTTTTTAATTCCCTCTCCTGATGTAAAATGTCGTCCCTCATAAAATTCTGAGTAACTTGGAATAAATGATTTTGGCACTATTCCTTTAATTTCTCCTGCATATATTACTACTCCGCAATTATACAGTTTATTTTTATGTCTTATTGGTGCCCCAACTACTGAAACAATTTCCATATCTTTCGTATCTTTTGCTAACTCATTTATTTTTTCAAATGCCAAATCTAACATATTTTTTTGCCAGAACAAATCCGATGCAGTGTATCCTGTAATGCATAGTTCCGGAAAAACTATAAGCTGTGCTCCGTTTTTATATGCTTCTTCTGTCATTTTTGCTATTTCTAATTTATTGTGACCACAGTCACCTATAACAATTTTAGGTGTTGCAGCTGCGACCTTTACATATCCGTTATTCATTTTTTTCCTCCTTAATTAATAGGACAATTTTATCATTATACGTTAATAAATACAAATAAAAGTTTCAGGCAACAGATTAATGAACCTTAATCCTGTTTTTGTCACCTGAAACTTTTTCATAAAATCAGCTTCTTATAAATGTATTATAGCCCATTGCCCTAAGCCTTTGTTCCATTTCTACAGCATTATCAAGGCTTTTAAATTCTCCTACCCGGACTTTGTATAATCCGTCTTCGAAGACCACCATAGCCGGAAACTGCATGGCTTTAAGCTGGGCTGCCATATTATTGGCTAACTGTCCGTTCCTAAATGCTCCTACCTGAATAGTATAAACCTGGGCATCCGTGGCAGAAATTCCACTATCATCTAATGTATCAATTATGGCATCTGCAATACCCTGAGCAATTTCATTAAAATTATTATCAAATAATTCATTATCTTTATCTGAATTAATAAATCCTGCCTCAATTAAAACTGCCGGCATTTTTGTACGCTTTAAAACCACAAGATTTGGTCTTTCCACAATTCCCTTATCTTCAAAACCGATTGCCGTAAGATTTTTGTTAATGTTTTCCGCTAATTTTTCCTTTAAACCTTCCCTGTTATACACCAAAGTCTGTACTCCTGTGTAAGTATTAGGTACAGCTGAGGAATTTCTGTGGAAAGATACAAACAAATCTCCGCCTGCATTGTTGGCAATCATTGCCTTTTCAAAAGGAGTATTATATACATCAGCAGTTCTGGTATATTCCACATCAAAGCCTGCATTAGTTAAAAGTTTTCCTACTGCCATGGCAAGTGCCAATGCATCATCCTTTTCCTGTCTTCCATTAAAGTTTGCACCCGGGTCAGAACCACCGTGCCCCGGGTCTAATATTATTTTATAAGCCATATTAAACCATTACAAAACTATTTATCATAATAGATTATGCTTATTTTTAATAATTGATACCCTTATTTTTTAGTTGTAGTGTTATTCTGTGTTGTAGTATTTTTCTTAGTTGTATTGTTGTTATTGTTGCTGTTATTTTTATTATTATTTCCATCCATATCATCAATAACATCATCTACGCCGTCTTTAATATCATTTCCAATATCATCTACCACACCGTCATTTTTTGTTCCGTTATTATCTGCATTTCCATTATTTGTGGTATCGTTAATAATACCTGAATTTGCACCGTTTTCTGTTGTAACATTCTCTGTTGTTGTGGCATTTTCATCATTGTTTGTGTTGCCACATGCTGCAAAACATAATGCAGACACTAACAATGTCATGGCTAATAAGTAAATTTTAAATGTTTTCATACTATAAATCCTCCAAATGATTTTCCATATCTTATCGGTTTTCTCAAATTTTTCTCTTTGTTTCCACCCGATAACAATATTGTTTTCACTTTTTTAATTTTTATACAAAAAATAGACTGTGTTTTATTGATTTTAATCAAAAAAACAACAGTCTATTTAAAAATTCAATAAATTAGTCTATTACATCTGCCATATTATATAATCCGGCTTCTTTTCCTTTTAAGAACTTAGCTGCATCAATGGCTCCCTTAGCAAAAATTGCCTTTGAATATGCTGTATGCTTAATTTCAATAACTTCATCTATTCCTGCAAAGATAACTTCATGTTCACCTACAATTGTGCCACCACGAACTGCTGAAATTCCAATTTCGTTTTTAGCTCTCTTCTGGCGTACAGTGCTTCTGTCATAGGTGTAATCGTACTGATTATCTAAAACCTGATTCATACAATCTGCCAGGGCTAACGCTGTTCCACTAGGAGCATCAACCTTCTGATTGTGATGTTTTTCCACAATTTCAATATCAAAACCTCTGTTAGCTAAAACTTCCGTAGCAGTTTTTAAAAGTTTCATAAGTGTATTAATACCTAATGACATATTAGCTGAACGGAGAACTGCCACCTTTTTGCTGGCCTCGTTCACTTTTTCAAGCTGCTCTGCAGACAGTCCTGTTGTACATATAACCACAGGTGTTTTAGTGCTGACAGAATAATCTAATAAATTGTCAATCGCCGATGTGACAGCAAAATCAATTATTACATCTGCCTTTACGGTACACTCCTTTATTGAAGTAAATACCGGATATTCATTATCTATACCTGTATAAGCATCTACACCGGCTACAATTTCTATATCATTGTCCTGTGACACAAGATTGGTAATGACTCTTCCCATTTTGCCATTACATCCGTGCATTATAACATTAACCATCTTTAACCTCCGTGTTTAGATTTTTCTTCTAAATGTAAAATGCTCTTTAGAGGACTCCGTAATCCTTTAATGCCTTTTCAAGTAATTCCTTATGAGCATCTGATAATTCAGTAAGAGGCGCTCTTACGGGACCTGCCTTATAACCTAACATATTCATAGCTGCCTTAACAGGTATAGGATTTACTTCGCAAAATAATGCTCCAATCACATCTATAGCCTCTAACTGAAGCTTTGTAGCTGTAGCTGTATCTCCGTTTAAATATGCGTATACCATATCATGAACCTTCTTTGGAGCAACATGTGACCACACTGAAATAACACCTTTTCCTCCTAATGATAATATAGGAAGTACCTGGTCATCATTTCCTGAATATATATCAATACATCCGTCTGCTAAAGCTGCTAATTTAGCAACAGCTGAAATATTTCCTGATGCTTCCTTAATAGCTACTACATTTTTAACTTCTTTTGCAATTCTTACTGCTGTTTCAGGCTGGATAGTTGTGCCTGTTCTTCCCGGTATGTTATACATAATAATCGGAATATTAACTGCATCTGAAATAGCTTTATAATACTGGTAAAGACCTTCCTGGGTACACTTATTGTAATATGGTGTAACACAAAGAAGTCCGTTAGCTCCAACCTCCTCAGCTCTCTTCGAAATATTTATGGCTTCACGTGTACAATTTGAACCTGAGCCTGCAATAACAGGAACTCTTCCTGCTACCTTTTCTACACAATACTTAATTACTTCAATATGCTCATCGTGATCCATTGTTGATGACTCACCTGTTGTACCACATACAATAATGGCATCTGAACCACCACTTATCTGGTCATCAATAATTCTCCCAAACTCTTCATAATTAACTGAACCATCTTCATTAAAAGGTGTAATAATGGCTACACCGGCACCTGTAAAAATAGACATTTTCTATTCCTCCTATATTTTATATGTACTTGTAAACCATAGTAAAAGGAGCTTAAAATAAGCTCCTTATAAGAATTCTGATATAAAACTTATAAGTAGCTCCCCATACATAAAATATGTATGACAGTCATATGGCTGTTAACCACATACCCAGGAAACAATCTCCGGAAACCATCTCCTTCGGCGCCGCATCCTTTCTGCTATAGTCATCTGCCTCCGGGACATCATATAACCTACTAATAATTAGCGCAACCTCTACTATCGTTCAACTATGTTTATAATAACACTGACATTAAATAGTGTCAACTAAAATACTTTTATTTATTATATGTTTTTTTAGTTAATTATGTCATTATTTTACTATATCTTTTTGTGTATTTTTTTCTTTTTTAACTTTACTACTATTTTCATATCCTTCAGGCATTCCAAGGCTCTGATATAGTTTTCCTAAATCCGTAATTTCACCTGTAGTTATATCAAGTAATGCGGAACCTCCGTTTCTGTAATCTGTAGGATTAAAAGAGAACCATGAATACCTCTCCACATAATCTCTTTTATCTAATTCAGGAATAACACCCTTCATATAATCAATAACTGATTGTCTCATTTGCTTTGTTCTGTAAGGAACACCACTTATGGCAAATTCCGTTATCCAAATTGGCTTGTGATACATCTCCCATGTTTTGTCAACTAAATCTAAAAATGCCTGTACCCCCTCTTCATTCCACCAGTTCCAATAATGATGAATAGGTATAAAATCAACATCCATTTTTTCTTTTTTCATTTGTTTCATAAATGGCACAAACCAGTCATCTGACCATGGAGGACATAATGCCGTGGCAGGAGAACCTACATAAATATCCTGATTCATAAATGCCTTCATTCCCTCTACTGCATCTTCTACTGATATATTGGACTGTTCCTCCAAATCCGGCTCATTAAATGCCAGCACATACTTATATCCCAGCTTAGGCAATACCGATATTTCCTGCTTATCTGTAGGTGCTGTTGTCCACATCATTGGCACAAACTGTAAATCTCTAAAACTGGTGAAATTATGTTTGGTTATGCTCCAGTTATAATACCATGAAACTCCCCAGTTACCGGCATCAACATTTCTTGCCATATCCTTATTCATGCACAATCCCTTTTTATTCACGTAAAAAGGAATAACATCAGAATAAATTTTCGAGCCTTTTTCTATTTGTGCCTCTATGTATATCTTATGTAACTTAACCTCTGTGGTGTAATACTCATAGGTAGTGGTTTTTCCGTTAGTTTCTGCTATTTTTTTATCATCTGCATAAATTACATACTTTTTAACCTTACCTATTTTTTCAGCACTGTTCCAATTTATTGTAATATATCCTGCCGGTTGCAGTGTTCCTGCCTCAGGAAAGGTTATGGCATTTTCCTTCCAGCTGCTTTTATTTGCATTAATTTTTTGTATTCGATTCTTGTCATTTATTTTAAAACCTGCCACAAGAGATACTATTATTAGTCCTAATAATAAAATCCCCATAATTACTTTCTTTCTGCTTTTTAACATAATACTCTAAATCCAATCTTATGATATTAATTAAGGGGCGGCATTACCACCCCTTAATATGGTTCTATTTTTTTATTTTTACTTTATTTGTTTTGCTCCACTTACAATAGTATTTCTTTCCATTAATTACTTTATAAGCTCTCACTCTTACATAATACGTTTTCTTCTTTGTTAGCTTTTTAATTGTGCCGTTTTTAACTGTAGCACTTGTTGCTGAAATATTCTTTGTTTTTGTTTTGTATTTTTTCTTTGTGCTAAACTTCTTGTTTAATGAATACTGAACCTGATATCCTGCGGCTCTTTTTACAGATTTTATGCTATAGCTAAAGGCCTTCTTTTTAGCTGTCACACTATAAACTGTAGTAGGCACTGCCGCAACGCAGGAAGCCATGGATGTATTCTTTGAAGTTGTATATAATACATTATACTTTTTAGCATTATATCCTGCCGGATTTCCAATATTTGCATATATCTGTCCTAAGGTTGTAAGCTTTCCCGTATCATAATAATAAATACCTGAAGCACCTGTTTTTGAATCTTCCGGATTAAAATCGAACCATGAATATCTTTCAACATAGCTTCTTTCATTTAATCCCTTAAGAACAATTTTCATAAATTCCTGAACCTGTGCATTATGCTTGGCGTTTTTAGGATTAAATACATTTCCTGAATCCGCTACTGCGAACTCAGTAATCCAAATAGGCTTTTTGTATTTTGCATATATTTCATCTATTGTATGAAGATACTCTAATGCCGTGTCAGCATTGTCATAATAATGCTGATATGCATGTACTGCAATAAATGTCATATTATTTTTCTGCGTTTGATTTAAGCCATTCCAAAATGGTGTCCACCACTTGTCAGAATTAATCTGAAATGTTTCTGTTGCAGGAGAACCTAATCTGAGACTTCCTTTGCTGTCAATCATTTCATTCCATCTGTATCTCATTGTATCAGGCTGCTTATTTGATTCCCCTTTTAAATCCGGCTCATTATATGACAACATATATTTGTAACCTTTTCTGTTGGCATACTCACATCTTTTAGAAATATCTACTGAATCGTCTCCCCAAATCATAGGAACAAACTCTAAATCATAAAATTTTTTATTTTTATAATTCCAGTCTTTTAATGATTTGTAGTCCCAGTCATAATACCATCCGATATTCATTGATGCCGGATCAACTGCTGCACCCATATCTCTTCGGTTGACACATATTCCTTTTTTTGTTACATAAAAATTTCTTACATCTGATTTTACAACAGTGTTATCCTTTAATTCTGCAACAATTTGTTCTGTATATCCCTTCACATTGGTAGTATAAAATTCAAATTTCATAATGTCCCCTGATGGTGACATTGTCTTTTTTAATGTTCCGTCAATATAGACCTTATACTGCTTTACATTTTCCAATGTATTATTCCATTTAATATCAATATATCCCGCACCAATTAACTTATTTTGTTCCGGGCTTATTATTGCTTCACCTGACCAGGTATTTGTCTCGTCTGCCTTAGTTACAGTATTGTCAAATATCATTCCTGAAAATAATAATGCAACGGATAAAACCATAGCCAATATTTTTTTTATTTTCTCCATATAAATTATGAAAACCTCCTAGCATTTTCATCATAAACCCTAACAAATGCCTATAAATAAAAGGGCAGAAAAAGTTATTTAAATATATAACCCTTCCACCCTTTCAAATATTTAAAATCTAATTATTTAATAACAATAGATTTCTTTACAACTTTTTTGCTGTATACTTTCTTTCCTGCTGAATCTAAATTGTATGCTCTAACCCGGAAATATGTCTTCTTTCCTGATTTTAACTTCTTAATCGCTATACTTGATTTTGTTGTTGTCTTTGTTTTAGCCTTTTTCATTTTGCTGTTATTAGCATACTTAATTTCGTATCCCTTTGCATTAGAAAGCTTCTTAAATCTTAATTTAGCACTCTTCTTTGCAGCCTTAAATGTTACTTTTGCCTTACCCGGCTTCTTTGTAGCTGTGTAAACACATGTAATATTTAAGTTGCCCTTTACAGGTGTAGAAAGATTGTATTTTGATGAACCTACTTTGTATGCAGAGAATGTCTTTCCCTTTACAGCGAACTGATGTCCTGATGCCTTTTCTCCAGCATTAACATGCTCTGTATATGACTGATTTCCACATATGTACTTAACTGTATACTGGTTACCTGCTGTAACTTTGAAATCATCAACAAAAAGGCTACCCTTCATTGCTGTTTCATCAGGATATGTTGTAATATATGAACCGGCTGTAAACTGAACACATATTGCGTTTCCTGCATATGTCTTTGGAACCTTTACTGTTACCTTTACAGTCTTTTCGCCTTCAACACTGCTATCTGCTTCAATACTTCCACCTGATGTACATCCTGAATATGAAGTTAAATCTAAGCCGTTATTATTGGCAGGATTAATAACATTAAAACCTATGTGCTTAATGTAATTATCTTCCTGTATCGGATCATTATTTTCATCTAATACCGGAATTCTTTCACCGTTTTCATCGTATTTGTAATCACCGTATTCATCTTTTTCATATATAGTTTTCTTACCTTTAAGTGTACTTCTATATTTGAAAGATACAGTATATGTACGACCTTTTTCTACAGGAATATTTGATGTATAAAATCTAAGTCCGTACGGATTATCACCTACTAATGAGCCGTCACGTTCATTATACTGTCCGTCCCATCCTGTATTAGCTGCCCAAAACTGAGCTTTAGAAGCTGTTGCTCCCGGTGCAACCCATCCCTGTGTTGCAAAATCTCCTAAAGGAACCTGACCATTAGGATAATCCTCAGTTCTAATATGTGTCAATGCATGATACCAACAATACTTAACCTTCTTACCATCTTCTCCATCTACATGTCCATTATGAAGCTTATCTAAGCTTGATTCTTTTCCATCCGCAGGAATTATTGAAAAATAGTTCCATGTAATATTTGAAGCAACATTAGCTCCATTGCTGGCATGTGATGCAGCTGGAACAATATTAATTGAACCAACTACCATAGTAAGAGCTAAAGCAACTGATGATACTTTCTTTAAAAATCCTTTTCTCACTTCTTGTCCTCCTGAACAAATTGATAAATTACCTGTTATTAAACAGTTACCCAATGCATAAGCATTGGGTAACATTTATATAGTATGCTGTCAAAAACTATTTTTTAATTTTAATTGACTTTTTAACCCATGCACTTGATTTGTATCCACTTGCAATTGCACGAACCTTAAATGTGTATTTCTTACCCTTTTTAAGTTTCTTAACTGTTAATGTATTCTTCTTTGCGCTATATGTCTTGCTTCCAACCTTAATCTGGTACTTCTTAGCCTTTGAAACCTTCTTCCATGAAAGCTTAACAGTTCCTTTTTTCTTGTTTACAGCCTTAAGACCTTTAACCTTTGCAAGTGTTTTTACAGTAGGCTTTGTTGTTGGCTTAACTGTAGGTTTTACTGTTGGTTTCTCAGTTGGCTTAACTGTAGGTTTCTCAGTTGGCTTAACTGTAGGTTTTTCTGTTGGAATTTCCGGTGCCTTTTCATAATCCGGATCAACACCTAAATCTTCAAAAGTGATATCTGAGAATGTAACTGTACCTGTCCAGTTTGCTTCTTTAGCCTTTACATTTTCATTTACAACCGGGAAAGCTCCTAATGAAATAACCATCTGTAAAGATGTTGTTGCCTGGCTCTTAAATTCGGTGTATGTAAATGTCTTTTCATCAGTTCCAAGTTCTGCTTCTGTTTCACCAAACATATAGTCACCTGAACCTGTATTAAATGCAAGGTTAAAATACTTAGTTGATGTAGCTTTTGCCTTAAATGAAATATTATAAATATGACCCTCTGTAAGTTTGATATTATCCATTGTCATTCTAAGTGACCATGGATTGTTTAAACCATTACCATAGTCTGCCTGCCAACCATTGCTCTTGATATTAGCTGCAAAACCATTTGCAACCACGCCTGAATCAGTTATTCCTCCAACAACTTCACCATTGGCATTTGTTGTTGCTGAATTGAAATTTGTAACTGTTGTATTAGCTGAATCAGTAAAAGTAATTGAATTATATGCTGACTCCTCATAATCACCCCAAGCATGTGGTGCAGTTCCTGACTGATATACCTGCCATGATGATAACTGTCCATCCTCTGCCTTTACTGTTGTCTTATTAACATCAGCTCCTACAAATAAAGATGCAACCAATGCAACTGACATTGTTCCTGCTAACGCTTTCTTGAAAATATTTCTCATTTTCATTTCCTCCTTTAAATATTTCTCCTTTTTTGAAAACGCCTAATTTTCAGTTACCTGTATTGTAACATTTTTTATAAAGATAATCAATATAAAAATGTTTCAATTACGCACTTTTCACAAATAAAAATACTTTTATCCATTTCAAATGTGATTTTTTTCACATATTTTATTTATAACCACTACCATATATTGGTATAATTATCACAATTCAGTTTTTCATACCTTATATACATAAAATCATTTTTACATCTTTTCCTGAATATCTTATATTTTAACCGTCAGATTTTTTTCTTTTAATTCAAAAAAATATACTGTTGTGGATTGCTCCTTACCGGAACTAAACACAACAGTATATTTTTAATCATCAATATATTCTAACTTACTTACCGAAACTTCATAGGCTACATGCTTTTCAGTCTCTTCCTCACTAATCTTCTTTACATATTCCCTGCTCTGAACTCTTCCCCAGATTTGAATATGTCCTCCCACTTCAAAGTTAGATGCATATCTCGCATTTCTCCCCCATGCAATACAAGGTATATAATCTGACTTTCCATATGGGCGATTTACAGCAATAAGCAAATCAGCAATTTCCCTTCCTAATGGCGTTTTTCTGTAAATTGGTGCCTTACAGATATATCCATCCAAAAAGATTTGATTAGTTTTTCCTGACTCAAGATTCTCTTCTACCTCTTCCCATTCTCTTACGAATATGGAAAGAACCAGCTTGTTCTTTGTCCCCTCGTGCCTGTTATAGGATCTAAACTGACCTGAAACCTCTACCAGTCTGCCCTGGTAGTCTTCGTTAATATCTACCAGTCTCTCAGATACCATTAACGGAATTACATCTGTTAAATCACTTAGTCGGTCTACAGACACATCAACTATGTAAAATCCCTCTCCAAAAACTTCATGGCTAAATCTGAATTCTGATACGATTTCTCCTATAATACTCACTCTGTTGTTCTCAATAACTTTGTCAATCATTGTATTTCCCCCTTACCACACTTTGGTGTATTATTTTTTTATCAATATTATTATACACTATTTTTTCCTAAAAATGTAAAAAATCGTTCGACTTCTTCCGACTTATAATAGTCTTTATATCAAATGCCTAATTTTTTGGTATTATAACGTAAAAAGGACCGTCATGCAACGATCCTTTTCATATACTGTAAACAGTATTATATTATTTTTTAACCTTAACTGTTTTCTTTGCACTATATGCACCTGCAACACCTGATGATTTTGCAACTGCTGCTACCTGTACACTTACTTTCTTTCCAGCCTTAGCTTTAACTGTAACTGTTGTTTTTTTAGTTGTAGTTACCTTTCTTCCAACTTTCACTTTGTATTTTGAAGCTCCTGCAGCCTTTGCAAACTTAACGGTAACTTTGCCCTTCTTTGTTGACTTAACTGACTTAATCTTTGGCTGCTGAACTAATGTAAACTTAGATACAGTAATTAACGTTGATGATGAGTAATCTCCATTAGCATCAACTGCAAGTCCGTCTGCTGGTTCCTGCTTAAACTGTTTTCTAAATACCTGATATCTTGTAGTGGCATCTCCGTCTTCTGATACACCTTCTCTGTCACCGATATCTCCACCAAGTCCAAAATAAACTGAGTTTGCATTAGCTTTTGCCTTAAATGTCTTGTTTACCTTAACTGTCTTGTTAGCTGGAATCTTTACCCATGTTGAGTATGCTAATGTATCACCTGTAGCAACCTTAACATATGCAAACTTTGTGATATTTGTTGCCTTAATTGTAAATGAAAGTGTGTATGTCTGTCCCTTCTTTACATTAATGTTTTTAGCATTTCCGCTTTTAGCTCCATCAATGTAAACCTGAGCTCCCCAAACACCCATCCAGCCTACAGAATCAATAGCTGCTGTAAAGCCTGATGCCTTGTTTGATGTTAACTTTCCTTCTGCTCCTTCGTACCATCCTTCTGTAGCAACAAAGTAGCTGCCCCAAGTTGCTGCAAAACATGTAGTTCCCATAGCAATTACAAGTGTAAGTGCAAGAACTGATGCTGCAAATTTCTTTGCCAATCTTTTCATGATTGTTCCTCCTTTAAGATATAAAATTTTAATACAATTTGGGAAATATCCGCTCTCCCATATCAAAACGTATTAGATTTTGTGTTCTAACCGACGCCCCTTTTGTTTTATTCTATAACATTTATAGGGGTTCCTGCAAGCCATTTTTGCAAATTTTCTGAAACGATTTTAATAAGTCGCGTTCTTGTCTCCAACGGAGCCCATGCAGCATGAGGAGTGATTATAATGTTTTTGGCATTAAGTAACTGACAATTAGGCGCCATCGGTTCTTTTGATACCACATCTAATGCCGCTCCACATATAACATCATGGTTAAGGGCATAGACTAAATCATCCTCATCCACCACACCTCCACGGGATGTGTTAATGAACAAACTATCACGCTTCATTTTACAAAAGAATTCTTTGTTGCACATTTTTTCCGAATCCCTGTTTAATGGGCAGTGCATTGTAACAATGTCTGACTTCTTAAGAATTGTATCAACCTGTGCATATTCTGCAAATGACTCATTTTTTAGTATTGTGCCCTCATTTTTTAGTGCACTTCGACTGTAGGCAAGCACATTCATGCCAAAGGCATTTGCAATTTGAGCCACCTTCTTTCCAATAGAGCCATATCCTATTATGCCTATAGTTTTTCCACTTAATTCCTTCATTTCCATAAACGGGGAAAATTTGTCGGTTTTTATCCATCCGCCTTCTTGTACAAAATAATTATACCTTGAAATCTTGTTGTAAAAATGAAGAATAAATGCAAAAACATGTTGTGCCACCGCCTCTGTGGAATAGCTTCCTGCGTTACATACCGTTATTCCCTTTTTACGGGTGTACTCTAAATCCACGTTATTATATCCCGTTGCAAATAACCCAATATACTTAAGTTTAGTTGCTTTACACAGCGTCTTTTCAAATAATGGTGTCTTATTACATAATACAACATCTGCCTCACTTATCCGTTCAACTATCTGATTTTCCCCTGTGCTTCCATATATTTTAACATTTCCATATTGATCAAATGCTGAAAAATCTATATCATTATTTAAAGATAATGTTTCTGCATCTAATATTACTATGTTCAAAATTCAGCCTCCGTAAATAGTCTTTTTTATTTTTTTATACTTACTTTCTTAGCCTTAGACCAACTTCCGTATGTTTTTCCGTTAACTCCTCTTATTCTGAAGTAATATTTTTTCTTTTTAGTAAGTTTCTTCACTGTATAAGTAACTTTTTTAGTTGTAACTGTCTTAGTCTTATACTTCTTTGCTGTTCTAAACTTCTTATCTAAAGAATACTGTACCTGATATTTCTTTGCATTCTTAGCACTTTTCCATATTAACTTTACAGAAAGTTTCTTAACGTTAGTTGCTTTTTTTACTGAAACCTTTGCAGGTTTTGCCTTTTTTTTCGGCGCTGACGTCGTAGCAGGCTGTGTTGTTACATTTTTCTTTGTAGTAGGTTCCTGCGTAGTAGTTTCCTCTTTTTCCACATACTTATTAGTTATAACTGATAACTGATAGCCCTCAGGATTTCCCAAACTTGCGTACAACTCTCCTAACTGGGTAATTGCACCTGTTTCATAATCAAATAATGCTGAAGCTCCACTGTATGCTGCTCCGTCTATTTCATTGGCACTGTTAATATTATAAGGGAACCATGAATAACGTTCAACATATGGACGTTCTTCTAATCCTTCCACAATTTCCTTCATGAAATTCTCCACATTTTTTCTTGCCGTTGGATTCTGATAACTATTGTTAGTAAGTACCGGATGCTGTCCCCATACTGAAACCTCAGTCAGCCAGATTGGCCTGTTATATCTTTTATACAATTCATCAATTTTGTTAAGTAATACCTGAGCCTGTCCTTTTTCAGGAAAGGCTGTGTAAAAATGCATAGGTATTGCATCGCATCTTAAATTCTCGTCCTCATCTACCTTTTTAACAAATGCATCTAACCACTCTGTACTTGATGCTACAGCCGGAGCTACCGTTCTACGACCTGTAGCTGTAATGTCTTTCCACAGTTCTACAGCTTCATCCACCGTAAGATTAGACTGTTCAGGATGATCCGGCTCATTAAATCCAAGTATATATTTATCCTTTGATGTAATGTCAGGAATATGCTCCATTACATCCTTACCCCATATCATAGGTGCAACAGGAATTTCGCTAAAATTATCAACTACGGAATTAAACTGTGTTGGTGCCCAGTTATAATACCATGCGCAGTTCATATCACTTAATTTAACTGTTGAACTCATATCAGCACCAAGGGCAACACCTTTTTTGGAAACGTAAAAAGTTACTTCATCACTTTTAACCTCTGTTCCATCGTCCATTGTAGCTACAACATATGCCGTATGGGCAGATACCTGTGTAGTGTATACTTCACACTTTGCTTCCTTAGAAAGCCCTTTGGCATCAAATGTCATCACAGCCTTAGTTCCGTCAACTAAATCACATTCATTTTTCCCATCAAAATAAACCTGATAACCTGACGCATTTTCTAATGTTCCATCGAATTTTATATCAATGTAACCTGCTCCCACAAGTTTTCCCTGTACCGGAGCTGTTATGGCATTCTTCTGCCAATCACTTTTTTCATCTGCCTTTGTCAAATTAGTTGAACTGACAGATATTAACGACACCATCATTGCCATCGTTAATAAAATACTAATAATTCTTTTCACTTTCGTGTCCTCCTTCAAAAAATTATCTAAAGTCATTATAAAAAAACGAGACCATGAATGCAAGCACTCATTGGTCTCGTTTTTTTATTTAAGGTATCTTTTTATACTCTCTTTGAGTATTCACCTGTTCGTGTATCAATAACAATTGTTTCGCCCTGTTCAACAAATAAAGGAACATATACTGTAGCTCCTGTTTCAACTACTGCCGGCTTTGTAGCATTAGTAGCTGTATTTCCCTTGAAGCCAGGTTCTGTCTCTGTAATCTGTAATTCAACTGTAATAGGTGGTTCGATGGCAAATACATCGCCTTTGCATGAACAAATCTTTACTGTTTCATTTTCCTTTACAAATTTCAAAGAATCTCCAACTTTTTCTGAACCGATGGCAATCTGGTCATATGTTTCTCCATCCATGAAGTAATATAAATCACCATCATTGTATAAGTACTGCATATCCTTTCTGTCGATATGAGCATTTTCAAATTTTTCAGTTGGTCTGAATGTTGTTTCTACAACACCGCCACTCTTAATATCTTTTAACTTTGTTCTAACGAACGCTGCGCCTTTTCCCGGTTTTACATGCTGAAATTCGATAATCTGACAAATCTTTCCATCGTATTCAATTGTAATACCGTTCTTGAAATCGCCTGCTGTTACCATAATATTTCCTCCTAAAAGTTCGTCTGTGATTGCTCACGTTATTCCTATTATATGATATATCCTAATATATTTCAACCTTTTTCTTCCAGCTTACAAAGCATGTCGTAGCAGGTTAAAATTCTGTCGTTACTATCCACATTAACCTTTATATCCGCTACTGACTGATACCTTGGTTCTCTCTTCTCCATAAGACTTTTTACATGGCTAAGACTCATGTCATTGTTAAGTATCGGTCTGTGGGTATGATCCTTTACCCTGTCAAATATTGTTTCCGGTGTAGCTGTAAGAAGTACAATAGTTCCGCTGTTTTTTAGTATGTCCACATTTTCATCTTTTAACACGGCACCGCCGCCACAGGAAATTATCTGATTTTTGTTATTTGCAATTTCCCTAAGGCTTTCTGTTTCTAAGTTTCTGAAATATTCCTCACCGTATTTTTCAAAAATTTCACTTATGGACATTTTTGCCTTTTCTACTATATACGCATCCACGTCAATTTCCTTAAGTCCCGTTATTTTTGATAATGCAGAAGAAACCGTGGTCTTTCCTGTTCCCATAAATCCTATTATGGCTATGTTTCCCTGCAAAGGGCAATGTTTGTTTTCCTGTAAGAGCTTTCTCACAACCTTAATACCAGGCTGTCCCGGTGCTGAAGCACTTACTCCTGCTGCAAAGGTAACTGAAGTTTTTGTGATTTTAGGTATAACCCTTGTTACGGCTCCTAATTCACCCATAGACATTGTAATAATTGGTGCCTTTATTTTTTCATCTGTCTCCTTTGATGCTTCAATTAACACTTCGACGTCTTTTTTATCCCTTGGCATAACTGCTAATTTACAAACATCTGCCCCTGATTTTTCTATGGTGCTTAATATTTTCACCATTTCTTCCTTGTCCGGAGTTTTGTCAAAATGATGATTAGAACCTATAACATTCATTCCCTTTTCATGAAGGCTATTAATCAATTCATTAGCCTTATCATCCTTAAATACTTCCACGTCCACAAATTCTACATTAAATTCTTTGCCTTTTTCTGCAATAAATAAGCACAAATCACAATATTCATTCCAACCTATCTTTTTATTTCCACCTTCTGAATCTGTTCTTATTGTAAATATAACAGGAATATTTTCATTAACGTCTTTCATTTGTTTTAGGACATTCAGGTATCCTTCATTGTTATCGGTTTCAAAAAAATCTCCCCGCCACTCTATTATATCCGGTTCCATTTCTACGACACTTTTTAACTGCTGTAATACTTCTTCCGTAGTTTTTCCCATAACCGGAACACAAACTCTTGCCTGATTATTTGACAAAGTTATTTTCCCGAAATTCTTTTCCTTCATTTGTAACCTCCACGTTGACAATAAATAGAGTATAGTTTAGCCTTTAAATTTAGTCAATGCAAAGGTTTACATTTTTTCCCTGACACTTTATACTTAATAAGGATTTTATTTGAAAGGTGGAATTTTCATATGGGATGTATCAATGAAATTACAGGACATACAAGACTCACCGGACTTTTGGGAAGTCCCGTGGCACATAGCAAATCCCCTTTAATGCATAACGAAGCATTCAGACTTTTAAGACTTGACTATGTATATCTTTGTTTTGATGTTAAGGAAGATAACTTAAAAACAGCTTTTGAAGGATTAAAAAAATTAAATGTCGCAGGCTTTAACTGTACAATGCCTGACAAAACCGCAATCTGTGAGTTATTAGATGATTTATCTCCTGCTGCTAAAATGATTGGTGCCGTAAACACCGTTGTAAATGAAAATGGCAGATACATAGGTCATAACACTGACGGCATAGGTTACATGCAGTCAGTAAAGGATGCAGGTTTTGATATTAAGGGCGAAACCATGACTCTTCTTGGTGCCGGTGGTGCAGCATCTTCCATCTTTGTTCAGGCAGCATTAGATGGTGTTAAAAAAATCAACCTTTTCAGTATTAAGGACAGGTTCTGGGAAAAAGCAGAAAAAATGGTTGATATGGTTAATTCCAACACAGATTGTGATGCAAAGCTTATTGAGTTAGGCAATGACGATATATTAAACGAAGCTATCTCAAACAGTAAGATTTTAACCAATGCCACATCTGTTGGCATGGCACCAAATACTGATAATTGTATAGTGAAGGATTTTTCAATTTTTAATGAAAACCTTATTGTTTCAGATGTAATATATAATCCAATGGAAACTAAGCTTTTAAAAATTGCCAAAGAACATGGATGTCCTACCTTTAACGGCATATATATGCTGTTATATCAGGGAGCTGAAGCTTTTAAGTTATTTACGGGAAAAGATATGCCTGTGGAAGAGATTAAAAAGAAATATTTTTCATAACATCGAGTAGGCTGACTCCTACCCGATTTTAGCTAGCGGACATCTCAAAGCATAGCTTTTCGATGTTCTTACGCCCGGCAAATAATATTTCGTGCGAGCACGATATTGCTTGCCGGGCTTTTGCTACAAAAAAAGTGCGTAGGTTCATTACTTACGCACTTTTCTTTTCCATAACCAGAGAATTAATTTTTCCGGTATTCTTTTTAAAATAATCTGTATTTCCTCTTTTTTGTCAATTTGCTTTAACATTACAGTTTCTATACCTGTTCTGTTTGCCCCCCAGATATCCGTAAAAATCTGGTCGCCAATAAACAATGTGGATTCTTTATCAGTATTCATAAGCTCCATTGCCTTTTTATAGCTTTCCCTTGAAGGCTTATGAGCATCATATATGAATTTTGAATTAACTGCCTTTGCAAAAGGTTCAACTCTTAGTTTCTTATTATTTGAAATAAGACATGTATCTATTCCCATTCCATGTATTTTTTCAAAAACCTTAATTATATGTTCATCTGCCGGTGCTCCGTGAGGCACCAGTGTATTGTCTATGTCCGATACTATTCCACGAATACCTTTTTTGTAGTACATTTCAAAATCAATGTCATCAACGGAATCAAGGTATGTATCCGGGTATAATTTATTTAGCATTTAAATCTCCTTAGGGTTAAAATGTTAAAACTTAATTATTTAAGTAATTTTGCCAGTTCCTCCATAAATGTGTTTACATCCTTAAATTCACGATATACCGATGCAAAACGCACATATGCCACCTGGTCTAATTTCTTTAATCTGTCCATTACCAGTTCTCCGATAACCGCACTGGAAACTTCCTTCTGTTCCATGTTAAATACGGCATTTTCAACATCTTCCACTGCTGAAACAATCTGTTCATAGGAAACCGGTCTTTTATGGCATGACCTTAAAATTCCTGCCTCAATTTTGCTTCTGTCATAGGGTTCACGTATATTATCTTTTTTTATAACAATAAGTGGAATGGATTCTACCTTTTCGTACGTGGTAAATCTCTTCTTACATACTTCACACTGACGTCTTCTTCTAATGGCATTATTCTCTTCTGCCGGTCTTGAATCAATAACCTTTGTATTTTCTTCTCCACAATATGGACACTTCATAGTTGTTCCTCCGGTTCTTTTTTACCACATAATTATAGATAATATTCCCTGTAAGGTCAAGGGTTTAGAATCCAGGCTTTTCACTGATTATGAGTATTTATTACCTCTAAAACATCTTTATTTTATGTTTAACCTCCGCCTCATCTACCTTTACCAATATAATATCAGGTCCCACCTGGGTAATACACTTAAAAGGGATTACATACTCGTAATCACTACATACTAATCCACACCATTTACTTGGTCCCGGCACAATAATTGCCTCAATACATCCTGTGCAAATATCAAATGCTATATCATCTGCACATCCTAATATTTTGCAATTGCAACAGTTTATAACCTCTTTCCTTTTTAAATCCTCTATTCTCATTTAAAGCCTTTTTTATTATCTTATGCAGTATCCCTGTTTTGTCTATCAATTTGTAGCGGGACATTCTCTTATTTCATGTAATTTTTCATACTTTTTAATGCGTTTTTTTCCAATCTGCTTACCTGTGCCTGGGAAATGCCGATTTCATCTGCAATTTCCATCTGAGTTTTTCCGTTAAAAAAACGCATATCTATTATTTTTCTCTCCCTGTCTGACAAACCGTTTAAAGCCTCATTTAGTACAATGTTTTCCACCCATTTTTCTTCTTTATTCTTTTTGTCACTAATCTGATCCATTACATAAAGGGTGTCTCCCCCCTGGTCATAAACCGGGTCGTACAAAGAAACAGGACTTTGAATGGCATCAAGGGCATACAAAATTTCCTCCGGTGTTGCTCCAATGTGCTTTGCAATTTCCTCAATGGTAGGCTCAGTATTAGTTTCCTTTATTATGCTTTCCTTGCAATATATTGCCTTATAAGCAATGTCCTTTATGGAACGGCTTACCCTTATGGATGCATTATCCCTTAAAAATCTTTTAAGCTCCCCTGAAATCATTGGCACTGCATATGTGGAAAATTTAACATTTAAGGTATCGTCAAAATTATCCACAGCCTTAATCAGTCCGATACATCCGATTTGGAACAAATCGTCCACATTTTCACTGCTGTTGGAAAATCGCTGCAAAATACTAAGTACCAGTCGCAGATTTCCCTGAATAAATTCTTCCCTTGCCTCCATGTTGCCTTTTTTTATTTCCTGAAACAGTTCTTTTTTTCTTTTTTCACTTAAAAGCGGCAACTTAGATGTGTTTACACCACATATTTCAACTTTAAAAAGAGCCATAAAAATCCCCCTGCAAAATATCTTTCATAGATATAATTTGCCCAATTTATGGCTCCCTATTCTTAATTATTATATTTATTCAAATTTTACTATTTCCCTTTTTAACCTTTTAATTATTTTCTTTTCTAATCTTGAAATATATGACTGGGATATTCCAAGGCTGTCTGCCACCTCCTTTTGCGTCATTTCCTCCCCATCAACGTTGTTTAATCCGTAACGCATTTCCACAATTACCTTCTCTCTGGTATTTAGTTTTTCTATAGCCTTATATAAAAGCCTTTTCTCCACCTCATTTTCAATTCCTCTTGAAATAACATCTTCATCGGTTCCTAGTATATCGGAAAGTAATAATTCATTTCCGTCCCAATCCACATTTAGCGGTTCATCTATAGAAACCTCCAGCTTAGTTTTATTGTTTTTTCTTAAATACATTAATATTTCATTTTCAATACATCTTGACGCATATGTAGCCAGCTTTATGTTCTTAGTTGGATTAAAGGTGTTAATTCCCTTTATCAGTCCGATGGTTCCTATGGATATTAAATCCTCCACTCCCACACCTGTATTATCAAATTTCTTTGCAATATATACAACTAACCGCAAATTATGTTCAATAAGCTTAGAACGTGCCTCCATGTTTTCCTCTTCAATTAAGCTTTTTATACACTGATATTCCTCTTTGGCACTAAGAGGCGGTGGCAGCACTTCATTCCCTCCTATGTAATGCAAATTCCCCTCTTTTTTTATTATTATTCCACTAAAAAATGGCAGTTTATTAATATTTACAAAGGTTTTTATTGTTTCTAAAAGCATTGTATTCTCCTTATTTATTTAATATATCCGGGTTCAAAATCATTTCATACTTATTATTTTGGCTTAATTTTCCTTTATATATTCCTATTATTGCCTTTTCCGTGGTAATGTCATTGACTACAAGTTTATCTACCACAAAAGCTTTCATCAGTCCGTGGGATTTTCCAACAGTATTATAGGGTACAAAAATATATTTCATATTCTCCATATCGGCTTCTGCTAGTTTATCCTCCTCAATAATTGATACCGGCTTTTTTGTGACAGGTTCTATAAGGCTGTTTCCCGTGTCCCGCAATGCTATCGCCGAGATTTTAGTGTCATTAATAAACAGGTAAGCCGTATAAATATTCCCTACTCTTTTTATATAGTTCAAAATTTTTTTCCTTCCATACTTCACAATAACGCATACCATTATTCCCACAAGCAATATAATAAAAATATTTGTTTTTCCATAATATGTATTTTGAGCTCCCTGCACTATATTTTTATTTTCCAAATTAAAATACAGAAGGTTAAGAAGTCCGTTAAGTAGAAATGTTATGGAATATAAAATTGCAATATTTCTTAAATTAGCCTTTAAATTGTCCCCACCAAATGCAATTACAATAAGAACTTCTGCCATAATCATATATGTTAAAAAGTATGTTATCCCCCCTTCCAACTTTAACATTAATACAATTGTTGCATATATTCCTCCGATTATGGCAGAAATAACGGTTCTTGCAATATGTTTCTTTGTTTTAATTATTATTCCTAATATAAGCAAAACTAAGAAATCCATTAGGAAATTAAATCCAAAATAAACATCTAAGTATATAGTTTGTGTCATCTTTGTCCCCTTTTAAGTTAATTATACCCATATGTTTTTTAAAAGTCTGTCGAAGTGTGCACCGGTTGAAAATTTAATCATATATATATTCCATTGGTTAAGCTTTTTTCTTAAATACATGCCTATAAATAAAACACATAGTCACCTGTGCAAGTTAATATGTATTAAGCACAAAAAAGGACACCCGATACATTACACTCGTTAATGTACCGGATGCCCCGATTCAAATACCTTTTCCTCTAAAATATTATCAAATAAAACTACTTAATAAACTACCTCTCCCTCCAAACTGGGGATAAATCCGTTTCTCTTCAAATGACTTCCTTGTCATTCTCCCACTTCTACTATCATTCTATTCACTTCTTCGTATTCTTTATCCGTAAGACCTTCCTACATCCTAATTACTTATATGCCTTCTTTAAAATATTTATTTTAATGTTCCAGGCTTCCCATCCGTAGCATCTTACCTTTTGTTATCAGCTGTTTCCGATACAACCTTTAACTTCTACGAAGCACTCTCTAAATTTATATGACAATATTTTTAGAAGATTTTCTGTATTTAGTTTTCTTGTTTGTAGTTATAATTTACTATATTTTTTTGATTTTGTAAAGTATTTTTGTGCATTTTATTCAATTTTTGTCGATTTCGACAATACAGAATAGTTTTAAACAATTTTATGAAACGTTTTTTTGTCGTTTTGCACAGAAAAAAATATATGCCAAATGTATTTAATTTACTTTGATTTACTTTTCCATTCCCGATACTTTTTTCTCAACATCCCCACAACATAAATAATTAATGTCGTAACTATTATAATAAAAAATAATATCCTTGTTTCCTTGTCGTACTCCAAACTCAATATAGATAAATACACGGTTATCCAATGATTAACCTCCGGATCTGGATGAACTACATATGAAGTACCAAAAAATGCACCTATAATTAAATGTACTCCAAATAAAATAATCATAAATTGCAGTACACCTGTTTTTTTGACTTTTTTTGCGATAATAACAGCTAGTACAACTGCTATTATTATTGCAACACAAAACATGGGAGTTTTTTGTTGGCCTCCTCACCGTTTCCACTCACGTTGTTCTCCCCAACATAGCTTTAGAGTAATCAGAGCACCTTTCTTTTATATATCATTCCGTTTATTCTCTATCCATGTATGTAACCCACATCCGACGCCCAATAAAACCAGAAGAAGTAGGCCAATAGTAAATACTTCTATGCCATATTCCACACCCAACAGTGGCAAAAAGAAATCCTGCCACGAACCAATGTAACCATATACCCAATCTGGACCCGATAATAATCCGCACAAAGCCATTACCGCACTAACGAAAATATAATACATATGAATAATATTTCTATCTCTCTGTGTTCTCTCCATTCTTACTGTCATTATCACTGCAAAAACACATGAAATAATAAGAGACATATTCATTGCTGAATAATGATTTTCTTCATAAAGGAGTATATCTCTTCCCATAAGCATATCTACATAATAATCAATTCTAAAAAGATACAATATCATATATGTACACATATATGCACACTGCATATAAAACATATACGCCACAACCAGTATATGCTTTCTTCCAAGAATATTATTTATAAGCAACACAATTATAATTCCTATCACGCCACCTATTTTCATTCCTGTTAAAGATTTTCCCATAAAATATCCCAACATACTTCCTGCCCAAGCTCCATAGTAAGCTGAAATGCAATTGGATATAATCACTTTGCACTTTGTAAATATTGATAATAGCAGCAAAATACATCCCATAATCATAAGGACTATATGAAGTAATTTTATATATTCGGTTTCAAAATATAATTCATTAAGTATTTGTACGTTCATTTTCTATTTTTCTCCTATTTTTACTACTTTCCGTATGAAACCGGTAAAGTTCCCGTTGGATAATTTAATGATGGTGTAATCGATGCTTTTGAGTGTCTCCCAAACGCATAATAAATAAAATTTGTAATACGTAGATTGTATTTATGATTAATATTACTATAATCAGTTTTACATGCATATGCATTTGTAATACCTCCGATTCGCTTCTGCCACTGTTTTGCAAAACTCTTACCATTTTCATCCGTTGCTGCTGTTTGACAAGAATAAAAAGTTGACACAGGCTTTGAAAAAGATTGTTTTTTTATGTATCCTATGTCAGAACGATATAGCTTAAACCTAACATCATTACCATTTTTACCATTGTACCCGAAATCCAGATATCCCACAAATCCATGCGAATACACTGTAAAATTTGTTATCTTTTGTTTCTCATATGTTTTTTGATTCAGACGCAGAATTAATTCCGATTTTGATTTAAAGAATCTCACTTTTAAATCAACCATATTGCCTGACTTTTTAGCCACTCTTCTTATTTCATTCTTATCCCCTTTAGTCCATCCATTATCTGCTACATACCAGTTAATTTTTTGACTTTGATGTTCATATATTTCTTTCAATGCCGGTTCAATGAATTCATAATAGTATTTATTATCATCCTTCTTTTTTTTTGAATAAACGCCTCCTGATACGATTACCCTTCCATGTCCACTTGGATCTGCATACTTTATCGGATTTTCTGCACAATATCCATACAGATTCCATGTTGCAGACTCTGTATCTTCTCCCCTGTATGTATCCTGACTTAGAAAAACACCATCATCCGGATTATAGTACCTTGCATTTAGATAATATAGTCCCGTTTCTCCATCATATACACAACCAGTATAACATATCTCATTATAAAAGTACGCATTTCCCTGTTTTTCAGTTTCACCGAAATCACTGTACTCATAGGATGTTACATATATCCCCTCATCATCTGTGATTACGGATGTACTTCCCTGTATATCTTTGGAATAAAAATACACTTTTTGCCCATCATCATACCTTACACTTGCAATGGTATTTCCTTCTGGTCCTATGATATTCTGGCTGGTCTTGTTTCCTTCTCCGTCCGTTGTATATAAAAGTACATTTCCCTCATAGAAATAACAGGTCTTGATTCCGTTTACATTCTTTGATATTCTCTGTCCATCACCATTATACTCATTCTCCTGTATGGTTACAGTCTTTTCTTCTTTAGTTATGGCTACGGCTGTGAGTTGACCTTCCACATTGTAAACATTTTCTGTTATGGTATTATTTATTTCATCTGTTATCTTTATCCTATTTCCATTCTGATCATACTCATAAAATGTAGTATAGGACTTTCCATCAGTTGTTTCTACTGATTTTATCATCTGGTCTAAATCATTATAAATATATACGGTAGAAATAATCTTTTCCTGTACAGTTGCCACTTGTTCTATATCTGTGCCTGATACATTTTTTGATGTATCGGCTACCACAGTTACAATATTTGACTCTTTTTCAGTCTTCTTTATCCTGTTTCCCACACTATCATATTCATATAAAAAAATCTTTTCTTCATATGTAAGATTATTCTTGGTTTTTGTTTTTACCAAACGATCCATACTATCATATTCATATGATTTTGTTTCATCTTTCTTGTTTTCATCATACATCATTTTTTTATGACTACTTATAATATTCGAGTTCTTGTCATATGTGTACTCATATTGTTCCAAAATTCTATCAATGTTTGAACTATTATAGTATTTCATAGACAAAACCCTGTCGTATGCATCATATATATAATCTCTTTTTATGTAACCAGCCCTTCCTTCTAAGAAACCATAAAAATCTTTTATGTTCTTTGTCTTTCCGTCATTGTAATATTCATATGCTCTTATCACTACAGATGTATTATCTTTTAAAATACCATCTATCTCCGTTATCCACTTATCTTTATTATATTTAAATGTTATTCCCTTTAATTCATCTGATGAATTATCCGGATACTCTATTTTTGTCACATAATCATCAACATTGTAAGTATATTTTGTCATATACTTTTCTTTCTCTTCCTGTGAAGGCTCATTTTTAGAATTGATTTCCGATATTCCTGCCATTCTCCCGAATTGATCATATGTATAGCAGGTGTATCTGTAAGGTGTCTCCACGCTTTCAATTATCCTACTGTCCTTCCTGCATATCAGCCTATCTTCCTCGTCATACATATATAATGTACTTCTAACAGCTTGATTTTTATTATTATATGATACACTCGTTTGAAGAATATCATACTCATCATATGTATACTTTTTGTATCCTCCATCCGTATATTTTACTTTCGATATGTTACCACCTGTGTCGTATTCATATGATGTAACCATATTTCCGTTATTGCTTTCATCTGTTATTGACAACGTCTTTCCTTCGCCATTTGTCTCTACTCTGGACTTTCTTCCAAGAGCATCTGTTGTAATCGTTGAAACAGATTTTAATTCTCCATCATCATTGACATTTTCATCATCATATTCATATACGTTAAAAGATTCATTATTTAAATCCACTTTAATCAGTCTTCCCTGTTCATCATAATCATAAGTCGTGGCATATCCTTTTGCATTTACTGCCTTTACAAGCATTCCCATACTATTATATACATTTGAAGTCACAATTGAATCTTCTCCAACCCTATAATATCCATCAACATATTCCGGATTTATTATAGTATCCGTAAGATTTCCCTTTTCATCATATACGCTAACCGACAACTTGCACTCTGTAATATTTTGAATAGAATCTTCACTGCTTCCACCTGTATATGTTGTAAACACCTGTCCCTGCTTATCATATGTATAATCAACATATACTCCACCACTTAATTCTCTTACTGTCTGACCTATATTATTCGTATATGTCTTTCCTATAACTTCTCCACTTGTGTTTCTAACGGTACTTACTCTAGCATTTTTCACAGTCTGACTTTCTCCACCACTATGAATTATCACATCCTCGTAAGAGTATTCTATTTTTGTAGTTTTAAACTCCTCCCCAACTGTAAGTGTAGTTTTAACGACTCTTCCCATTCCATCATATTCATACGTTGTTACCCTTCCAACTTCGTCTTTTGATGACTTTATCTTTCCGTTCTTATCAAAGACACTTTCTGTTGTTTTTCTTTTATTACCTGATGTCTCAATTGTCTTTATTGTCCTTCTAAACTCATCATGTATATATTCCAAACTTATTTCTTTTTCATCAATAGAACCATCCTCACTTCCCAGGTCATTGTAGTCAGTTTTTATACTTTCGTACTCTGTATCTGTTAATGATACCTCTGTCAGCTCATTTCCATCCTCATCATATGTTTCTGTTCTTGATGCTACTAACATACTATTTTCCAGTTCACCACTATCCTGTGCAACATCCAAAGAAATGCCATTAATGTTCACTTTTTCAACCAGCACTTCCTGACTTTCCGTAATATTTCCATACTCATCATACTTATATGTACATACTGTATTCGTCGTATAATCAACGACCTTTACTATATTTCCTTTAACATCATACACGTATGCTTTCTTTGATATTTCTTTTCCATCTGAACTCTCTACTTTTATCTCCGTAGGCAATTTCTGCAGATTCTCCCTATCATTCTCGTACCTATACCTTGTTATATTTCCTTCACCATCCGTCTGCATTGTGACATTTCCATTATCATCATACTCTGTAACATCTGACGTTATCACTGACACTGGCGTTACAATTCCATCAATTATTTTATAATAAGAGATCACATTTTTCGTAGTTTTCAACAATTCTCCCCTGTAATCATATTTGCTCTCATTTCCTATAGCATCAACATATTTAATCTTCTTTCCATGGACATCAAATGCATAACTTTCATCATACAGTTTATTGCCATCTGCGGTATATTTGCTTACAGTCGTGTTATCATCTGTGATATGTAATGAAATATATTCATTATCTGGATAAGTTACTTTTACAGCCTTGCTTTCGCTGTAATCCATATGATACTCATTTCTCATAGCATCAGTTATGGTATTAAGCCTTCCATTGCCGTCATATCCGTATTTATACTCTATCTTGCCTCCTTTGTTTCCTACATGAATAGCTTTTGTCATAATACCATTTTCATAAATATATTCATAATAACTTCCGTCACTGATGGAAATTCTATTAATATATCTCTTTCCATCTGAATCCTTTTCCCCATAAGAAAATTCTGCCCTACTGTTACTGCTTGTAACCACTGCCTGAATCTGTCCGTCGTTGCCTGCACGTTCCATATATAAAAATGTTCCGTTTTCTTCCTCAATTAAAACCAAAGAACCGTATTCGTCAAAATAATACTTATCATTTTCCTTATTTGTCAGTACATAGCTACTATCAAAAACCAATGTTTCTTCCTTTTTGTTTTCTTCCGCTTCTCCCTTAATAATCCTTTCAGCTGTTTCTTTCTTTTTAATGATTTTCAACTCCGAATTATCTTCACACTCATATTCTCCGTCATTATTATCATCTGTAAATTCGTATACTGCACCAGTACCACTTCTGTAATACATTTTATCTGACACCTCGCTAATGCATGCATCATAAATACAACTCCATCCCCTTCCAAAATCCGTCACTTCTAGTGAACCTGAATTGTACGTTCTGCTGATTTCTATCGGAAGCTGTGGTGCTGGAAGCATTATATCGCTCTGCTCATATACCAAATTTCCTCTGGATAGTTCTATACTTCCATTTCCATTCGGTGTAGAGAATCCTTCATATTCATATATACCTTTGATACCGCATCTGTTGCTTATCTCATTATTTGTCAGTGTTGTTGATGATATCTCATCTGAGAAATCACTGTACTTCTTTTCACCATCCACGGTCACTGCCCTTACTTTATAATAATATGTAACCCCTTTTTCGCCGGATACTACGGTTCCCTTATGGGATACCCCTGATTTCACCAATGCGGTACTATCCGGTACGAACAATGGTGTTGTTCCCCTATATATTTCAAATGCAATGTCCTCAGGATATTCTCCTGACTCATTGTCAAATCTGATTATCGTATTACCACCGATTTTTTCTTTTGCTGATACATTAATCGGCTTATATTTATCTACCTCTGACACAGTATCTTTATAATAATACGTCTTTGAAATCTCCTCTGATACATGCCCCGCCCTATCAATTGCTCTTACCTGTAACTCATAAGTACCTTTTTCTGTGAAATCAGATGCTTCTAACTGTGCCTCTCCTTCACTCCAAATACCAAGCGTCCTATATTCTCCATCATTAATTCTTACCTGCACTTCTTTTAAGCAGTCATCTTCAAACCTTTCCCAATGTATAACAGGAAGCACATTTCTATAACTAAACATGCTTGTTTTAGGTGTTACGGTAATTGTTCCTGTTTTAGGAATATCCGTATCCAAATAGTAATATATTGCATTTATTGTTGCATAATTTTCTGCCTTATCCGTGGCTGACAAAAATATTGCATTTAATCCACTATTTAATACACCTTTATTAACAGTTACAGTCCCCTTTGCACTACTTCCGTCGTATACTGTCTTCTGCTCTCCTTCATCATTTTTTATTGTAATTTTCACATTTTTAAGAGTGTTTTCGCTGACATCAAATGTGATTTTCGGTTCCTCATTGTCACTGTGGATTTCTTCGGATGTATCAGGTGAAATTTTGAAATTATTTATTACAGGTTTTGTTCTGTCATAATAATATGTAAACTTCTTTTCTGCACTTATATTGCCTGCTCTGTCTATCGCTCTTACAGATATTGTATTAATCTTTTCTGATTCTAAATCACTAATTGTGGCATTGCCAGTATTTGTACCTGCTAATGCCGTATAGTTTCCATTATTAACCTTTACCTGAATTGACAAAAGATTCTTTTCAGTAACATTCCATGTTATCTTAGGCAATTTATTACTATATGAAGAAGCAGACGTAGATGGTGTTATCGTTA